>CAXUGH010000202.1:0-3548 GCA_964250365.1 uncultured Ktedonobacteraceae bacterium | reverse complement strand
TCTGATTTATCACACCCATAAGGAGGAACGTGTTATGGAGGCGTTATCCTACGAAGAAGCCTTCGCTCGATTAGAGGCAGCGGTTACTGCCCTGCAAGATGGAAAACTTCCACTCGAACGCGCTATGCAGTATTACCAGGAAGGCATGAAGCTAGCACAGCACTGTAATGATCTACTCCAAAAAGCAGAATTATCGGTTCAGCAATTAAGTGTTGCCGGTGATGGCACGTTAAACACACAGCCCATAGAAATGTAGAAGGAACGGACGTACATGTTACAAAATTCGTTGCTGAATAATCGTATTCTCTTAGCAGCTTTTCTCGCGTGGGCTATCGCGCAGGTCTCCAAAACCATTCTCGACCTCTTTCGGCAACGAAAACTCATTCTTAGTCGCCTCGTCTCTTCCGGTGGTATGCCAAGTTCTCATTCGGCACTAGTTACGGGATTGGCGACATCGACGGGTCGCGTTATGGGGCTAGGGTCGGCAGCATTCGCTATAGCGGTCGTCATGGCAAGTATCGTAATGTATGATGCAGCAGGTGTGCGGCGAGCAGTAAGCATTCAGGCGCGTATTCTCAATCAGATGATAGATGAGGCGTTTCAAGGTAGTCCAATGGCGGAGAAGCGTCTGCGTGAACTCATTGGGCACACTCCTATTCAAGTGTTTGTCGGTGCGCTCCTCGGCATATGCGTCGGACTTATCATGACTATGTAGTGGAAATAGGAGTGCTAAAGGCCGTAATCCAAAACGAAAATTGTTCAGCGTCTATAAAATGTGAGACAATACCGTCTTCTCACGTTGAAAAATCTCAAAGGGTATATTATAGTATATAAAACAGAGAAGATTTTCCTCTTTTATTACATATTATACGTGTTGTAGAACTATAGATGTTTGGAAACAATTTGCGTAGAGGAGATGCGATGAAGTTGCTTATCATTGACAGTGACCGCGATCTAGTAGAGATGCTCTCCAGTTGGTTGAAGATGATTGGTTATGAAGTGTATCGCGCGTATACGATTGAACGTGCTAAGGCGGAATGGATCGAACTTCAACCTGATCTCGTCATTCTTGATACAATATTGAACGGTGTCGATATGCTCTCCGTCGTTCGTGATTTAAGCAAGCTTCATGATACGCTCGTTTTGATTATCACCAATGGTAAGGATATTCAGGATGAGGTTCGCTGCCTGAATGCAGGTGCGGATGATTACTTACGCAAACCATTTTTTCCGTCTCAACTGCTTGCTCACATTCGAGCAGTTAGCCGCAGAGCGCGTACAACACTTGAGCAACGTCCTTCTTCCGTAGTTACTGTAGGTCCACTACACATTGATTCGCTTCGTAACGAGGTAACTATTCGCGACAAAACCTCTCGTTTGACACCTACGGAAAGTAAAATGTTGCATTTCCTTGCTGTCAATGCGAACGATGTATGCACTGCAGAACAGATTGTGACACATGTCTGGGGCTATGACGCGGACGGCGATGCCAGCTTGATCAAAGCTCATATTCGTCACCTGCGCCAGAAAATCGAACTCGATGCAAGCAACCCGCATTATATTGTAACCGTTCCAGGTGTAGGATACAGTATGGTGCGTCAACCGAGCGAAAACTTCGACGACATGGAGCGTCAGCTCAGAATTGTTTGAATGTAACGTCGCCTTGCGCCTGAAGCGAAGAGAGTTGAGCAAAGCTCTATAGGACATTTGGTCTGTCCAGTTGCGTATCTCGTAAAATAGAGGCATTATATTGCTGGACGTAGTAGCGACGACAGAAAGCGATAAATATTGTGCCTCAAATTAGCCCCTTTGGACCTTCGTGGCGAGGTTCTCTTCGTGAACTTGCATTTGCCGTCAATCATATCCGACGCTCAAAGGCGTTTGGGCGTCTTTCGTTACGGAACACAGAGCGTTTGAGTGTTGCTCACCTCTACTTCAAAGCTGGCAAGTTGGTGCAGATTGTAGGCAACCGCGGCGATGATCGCGGGATTCTGCTAGAGTTACGAGAATGGACACGCGGTGTAGGGCGTTTTGATCGTGGCATTCCACCAAGTATGGTAGAAATGGGCGATATCTACGAGCAATTGTTGGACGACGTTCTTCTCGCTCTGCGTACACGCGGTTTGGTTGCGGCAAACGAAGGACCGCGCATTATCGAGGGCAGATTAACCGCGACATCCGAGGCAAAGCAACTCATCACGCCCTGGGAGTGGCGTGTCTTGATCGAGGCAACACGTCGTGTGTCATTGGCAGTCGCTCACCTCGTTGGACCCAGAGAGGCGTTCAGCGTACTACGAGACATTCTCGATGATTGCTCTACCACCTTTCCCGCATTTTCTAGTCTGAGAATCGCTCCTTCTGGCTATCTACAGGTGACAGACGGTTCACAGCTCGACCGTATGCCTCGTGAAGACCTGCTCGAAGGCTTTGCCGCTTTATTCGCTATCTGTGAATACTTCTGCTCACCGATAATTGGCGACTCAAACGCACATCGACTTCTCGTACAAGCTTTACGCGATATGACTCCCACTCTTGTAAACCTGGGTGTCTTTCATCTCGATACACACCTCCTCTCCAATAGGTGAATCTGCTTGGACAGGGTATTATGCGGTACAATGCGTGCTGCAGCACGCATTGTACCGCATAATACCCTGTCCAAGCACTACTGTTTTAGTATAGGTTGTCTCGATGCTCGTAATAATACGAGTAATTCCCTGGATAGATGCGAACTCTCCTATCGCTGCCAATCGCAACAATCTTTGTTACGGTTGTATCAAGGAAGTAGCGGTCGTGCGAAATCGTGAGAACGGTGCCATCGAACTCTTCCAGTGCCGCCTCTAGCACCTCGGTTGAGGCGATATCCAGGTTGTTTGTTGGCTCGTCGAGCAGCAAAAAGTTGGCGTTCGATAGGCGTAGACGCGCGATTTGCAGGCGGCTCTTCTCGCCACCGCTCAGTTGTGCGATGGGCGTATGAATATCGGCGAACGAGAAGAGCAGCGTGTGCAAGAACGAAATTGCTTGTGGCTCAGTCATATTTTTGAGCCGACGCACAAATTCCAGCGGCGTACTGTCAAACGGCAACGTCTCCTGCTCCTGAGCATAGTAGCCAGTTACGACACTTGCACCGATCTTGACCTTGCCTTTTGTGGGAGGAATAAGTCCCAGCATGGTTTTGAGCAACGTTGTCTTGCCACTTCCATTGGCTCCCACAATACCGATGCGTTCGCCATAGAGAACGGTCAGGTCGAATGGCTCGAAGAGCGTATAGCCATCGATGACTTTGCTCAGCCCTGAAATTTCAAGAACTTTCTTTCCGCTCCGTTCGGCATCGAGGCCAACCTGAATTCTATCGCGTACCAGCGTTGGCCTGTCTACTGCCTCCTCGCGTGCCTGCTCGACGCGCTTCGCCATATACTCGGCCTTGCCTGCGAACTTCGAGTTCAGTTTCGCCCAACCTTTGAGACGGCGCATACTGATTTCTAAACGTTTGATCTCGTCGCGTTGCGCTTCGTACAACTCTTGCAGTTTCTCCAGGCGATGTTGCCGCT
>CAXUGH010000201.1:2137-9604 GCA_964250365.1 uncultured Ktedonobacteraceae bacterium | reverse complement strand
AGGAACAAATCAAAATTAACTGTGTATTACGCCTGTTTTGCGAAGAGCGACTCGGCACGGTAGAGCATCTCACCTGCATGCGGTACGAGCAAGATGCCTTCCTGCTCGCGGTCTCGCCACTCTTCGACATGAATTTGCTTATAGTCGAGATAACCGAGATTGACTCGCTTACAGCGTTCCTCTGGAATGCCTGTTGCGAGCATGACCTGAATACGTGGCTTCTCGATGCCGTTCTCGAACGTGCCCATACCTTTTACATGTGTGCTATGTGCAAGGATGCTACCTGGAACCTTCTTGAAGCGGTCCCATTGCTTTGTGAAGTAGTCGCGCACATGATAGCCTACCACGTCGATGAGCTTGCCATGCGTATACGATATCTCAGTAATGTGCGGGGCGTAGATGATAACCTCGCCACCGCCGGCGATGGCTGGCTCTGTTTTGTACATTGCCTTTGCCGCCGTCCATAGGTCGTCGTACATCTCAGATGGCATCGAGAGGACGCGTCTGTAGGGTGTTTTGACGGTAATAATATTGAGTTGCGCCGAAAGGTCTGCCGCCGCTTGCCATGCTTCGCGGTATGAGCCGATGTACAGGCCGTGTAGCTCTTCGCCCTTGAGTGCCATCGTGAGACAGAGAAGCGGCTGTGGCACGAACTCCGCCGCGCGATGAATAATGCGGCGCACGGGCGTATCCTCTACGCCTATTGTATGCATGCTTGTGACAAGGGCACCAAGCCAGTGCGTGAAGTTGATGATGTCGGCACCCGCGATACCTGGAAAGAGATATTTCGCGCCACCAGAGAAGCCAACAACCTCGTGTGGAAAGACAGGGCCGCAGATAAGCAACTGGTCGTACTCGAAGATTCTACGGTTCAGCGTCACCGGCACCTCATCCTCTAACAATCCGTTAGTAATCTGTCGCGCCTCTTGCCGCGAGATGATGCCGATGGTCTGTAGCATATCGAGTTGTGACCATTCATGATTGAAGATATGTGTGTTCGGATAATGTTCGTTGCGCTCTTGTGCCGTAACACCTACTAGCTTGTCTATCGCTTTCTCATCCATTGATGGATGCGTGCCGAGCGCAATCAGGTAATCGAGTTGCGTGACGCGTCGCCCAAGCTGTTCGTAGAGGAGACGAAAGAACAGTGCTATCGGCGCGGTTCGTGTGCTATCGGGAATAATGACCAGCACACGTTTTCCGTCTAATGATAGCGTCTCGAACGTCTGCGTCAGAGCATGGCGTATCTCGTCTTCCGTGAGTATTTCTGTTGTCGAGCCGTTACTGTAAAACATAGGATTCCGTTTCTGCTGTATATAAATAATTTGTTGTATTATGGGAAGCGCACATTGCTTCGCTTGTGCGCGGACGCGATAAATCGATCCCTACACGCCCCCGAACGCCGAAAAACCGCCATCGACAGGAACGACAATACCTGTTACAAACGCTGATGCTGGACTGGCGAGCCAGAGCAGCGTGCCAACAAGATCGTCCGGTGTGCCAAGACGCGCCATTGGCGTATGGCTGAGAATGGCTTGACCGCGTGCTGTGAATGCTCCACTTTGCGGGTCGGTAAGGAGAAAGCGGTTTTGCTCCGTCAAGAAAAAGCCAGGGGCGATGGCGTTGACGCGTATCTGTGGGCTATACTCTTGTGCTATGTACACCGCTAACCACTGTGTGAAATTGGCGACGGCTGCTTTGGCGGCACTATAGGCGGGGACGCGGGTAAGTGGGCGCAAGCCGCTCATAGAGGTAATATTGATGATACAACCCTGCTTGCGTTCCGCCATGCCGCGTCCTAAGGCACGACACGCCTGTATTGTGCCCATGAGATTCAGACTGAACACATCATTGGCGGCGGCGATATCGAGGTCAAAGAAGGAGTGTGTCTCTGAGGTGGTCGCGCTCGGATTGTTTCCACCTGCCGCATTGACGAGAATATCGACGGGGCCGAGCGTTTCGGTAATCTGTGTTACTGCTTGTTCCAATGCTGGCTGGTCATTCACGGAGCAGGCGATGCCGATGGCCTGTCCCCCCTCGGCACGAATCACGTCCACAACTCTCGCGGACGACTCCGCATGAAGGCTGATAATGGCAACGCTGGCACCCGCATGAGCGAGACCGCGTGCCATTGCGCTACCTAATACTCCGCTACCACCAGTAATGACGGCGGTACGCCCCTGTAAACTAAAGAGTGTATTCATGCGACGCGCCTTTCTATTCGTGTTGCGTCATGCGATAAGACACTCTTATTGTACTACAATCGAGCGTGAGAAAATTCCTACGCGATTTCAAGAGCAATATTCAGGTCGTGCAGGTGGAAGGGCTTGTGCAAAATTTTCACGCCTGGAAACTGTTTTTGTACTCTTTGCAGGTCTTCACTATCGATGGCAGATATCACTACAATCGGTAACTGTGGGCGGTTAATCCTGAGATAGTTGATGACCTCGTGACCAGAAATATTTCCTGGTAATAAGACATCCACAAGCATGCGGTCAAAAGGCTCTAAAGTGTGGTCATTATTTAAAGATTCGAGAAATGACCAACCATCGGGGTAAAAGACCGGTGTATGTCCCAGTCGTTGTAAGTTTTCCTTTAGTATATCGGTGATGAATACATCATCCTCTACTACGCCAATTCTCATATTTATAGCTCTCTTTCGCTACTTCTTTGCTTAGTGTACGTTTTATAACGTTTATAGTATGCATTTGGATACGTTATAGAACATATTCCTCTCTACGATGCATTTTCCATCTCTCTATGCGCGAAGAGCGTTCTCTGTTGCCCTGGGTATGGGTGACGCGACTAAGAAACACGCCATATCTGTGCCCCAATAGGCGGTAAGCTTGCTAACGGGAGTATATCATGATTAACGATAGTTGTAATACCTGTAAGTACTTCTTGCATATGCGTACCATTCTCTAGCCCAGCATGAGCAACGGAGAGAGCTTCGAGTCCGTCATTGCGACGACGTGCTACTACCACAAGCTTCTCCTGCGAAGACTCGCGCAAAAAGGCTAACGTCTCACCCTCAGCGTAGAGTGATTGAAAGCCTCCTTCGCGTAAAGCGAGATTTGTCCGCCGTTCTTGAATAAGACGTTGATACAACTTGTGTCGTGTCATATTCCACGTCTGCGGATTCCACGACATGCAACGTCTGTTATCGGGGTCGCGTCCACCTGCCAGACCAATTTCATCGCCATAATACACACTTGGTACGCCTGGATAGGTGAAGAGAAGCGTTGCCGCAACCTGTACCAATGCCTCATTGCCATCAAAGATTGTTTCGATACGTGGTGTGTCGTGGCTACCGAGCAGGTTGAACTGTTGCGTCGCAATTTGCCAGGGAATCGCAGCGAGAAAGGCTTGCCATTGTGCCATCAAAGCCTCCGTCGAGAGCAGAAGTCGCTCCTCAAGCAGCACCGTGAGCGAGAGTTCGCCCTCATAGCCGACGAGCCATTGTAAAAGCGGTAGGCCGAAGCCACGATAGTTCATGGTTGCGTCCAGTTCGTCACCCTGTAGCTGTGCTGAACCGTCGAAAAAGTGTTCACCGATTAAGTACATCGAGGGCGATTCCTCTTTCACGGCGCGGCGAATGCCACGTCCGATCTTATGCTCTAGCTGGCTCTCACCTTGCCGCGCGAGCATATTGGCGACATCTATGCGCCATGCATCGATACGATAGGGTGGACGCAACCACTGACGCATAATCGCATTTTCCCCTGCGTACATCTCTTCGCGCAGACGCTGGCTAGAATAGTTCAGTTTGGGTAGGCTGTGAACGCCGAGCCAACTTTCGTATTGTTCTGGCGTCGCGCCAAAGGTGAAAAATTCGTGTGTAGGAGCCTCAGGATTACGTTGTGCCTCAATAAACCAGGGATGCATAGAGCTACAATGATTTGGCACGATATCCAGCATCAGCCGCATGCCGCGTTCGTCCAGAGCTTTCCGTAGCGCAATTAACGCGCTATCACCGCCGAAGTGCGCGTCAACCTCGCGGTAGTTCACGACATCGTATTTGTGGTTGCTCGGCGAGGTGAAGATGGGCGTAAGATAGAGGGCAGAGACGCCGAGATCGCTGATATAGTCTAGATGTTGTACGATGCCTTGCAGGTCGCCACCAAAAAACAGTGTATTACCCGCCGCTCCCGTCACGTCTGGCAGTTCTCCCCATGTACGTGCTATCGAGGGATGACCATAGCTTACATACTCATCGCTTTTCACATTGTTTGAGCTATAGCCATCGGCGAATCGTTCGGGAAATATCTGATAGAAAACGGCCTCCTGCACCCATGACGGAGCAACGTAGCGGCTGAGAAATTTGAAGTCTGTGGCATCTGTTGGCGTGTATTGCACTATACCATTTGCTGTGAGCCACCAGTTTCCTTCGCTAGTATTCAGCAGGAAACGGTAGTTTGTGCGTAACATATGCAGGCGTAACTCGGCTTCCCACCACGAATAGAGGTTATTTCTCTCGGTCAACTGCATAAGTGCCAGATGTTGCTCACCATCGGGAATCGTGCGTACAAAAATCTGTTGAATGGGAGCATCATTTCCCACGCGTAGCCTGAGCTGGAGCGTTGTTGGAGCAGGTGAAGGAAAGAACGAGACGTAGTAGGGTGAACCATCGTGATGAATGCTCGATAACCAGGGAGGAGTAGCGGACATACAACATCCTTTCGTGTAATACTGCCATCATCATACCTTTTGTGTCATCATAAAGCAAGATAGTTCATCTTGTTACGTCAATAAACAGTACAATACTAGAGACCTGCTTGAGCAGGTCTCTAGTATTGTACTGTTTATTGACTATTGCTGCATCATGGGTGGTGTTGTCCTGAGATATTGTGGAACACGTCTCGCTTTTGTAGCTTGCTCGAATGCATAGGCCAGTTTGATGAGTGTTGGCTCACTAAAGGCACGACCCATGAAGGTGATACCTAGAGGCAAGCCGTAGGTTGCACCTGCTGGTATGCTGATGAGCGGGTAGCCTGCGAGCGCGGCTGCCTGTTCACTACCGCCGATGGTGTGATCGCCCGTGATGAGGTCGATGCACCAGGAGGGGCTGCCGCTCGGCACGACAAGCGCGTCCAGTTGATATTCGTTCATCACGGCGTCGATACCCTCATCACGCGAGAGGCGGCGATTCTCCGCGAGAAATTTCAGATATTCGGGGTCGTCGAGCGATGTTGTAGCTTGCGCTCGTAAGAAGAGGTCTTGTCCGAAGTAGGGCATCTCTTCGTCCGCATGCTCAATATTGAAGGCGATGAGGTCGGCGAGCGTGCGTACTGGCGACTCCACTAGTTCGGCGAGATAGGCGTTCATCGTCGCCTTGAGTTCATAGACCAGCACGGTCATCTCGGCTTTGGAGGATGCCATTTGCTGTGATGTGGGGATATTGGCAGGGTCGATAATCACGGCTCCCAGCTTACGCATCGTTTCGATAGCCTCTTCAGTCATAGCGTCCGCCGCACTGTTATAGCCGAAGTAGGTTTGACGTGCTACGCCGATACGCGCACCACGTAATCCATCAGGGTCGAGAAATTGTGTATAGTCCTGAAAAAACCTGCCATTGCTAGCCTGTGTTGCGCTATCGTGCGTATCTATGCCTGTAATTGCTCCTAAGAGGATAGCCGCATCGGTGACGGTACGTCCAAAGGGACCGATGCTATCTTGTGTGTGTGAGATAGGAATAACGCCAGCTCGACTGGTCAAGCCGACGGTAGGTTTGATGCCGATTAGCCCGTTAGAGGTGGCGGGACAGATGATCGATCCGTCTGTTTCGGTACCCAATGAGGCAACAGCGAGGTTTGCCGCTATAGCGACAGCAGAGCCAGAGCTAGAGCCGCAGGGAGTACGGTCAAGCACGTAGGGGTTGCGCGTCTGTCCACCGCGCGCACTCCACCCACTCGATGAAGTGGTTGAGCGCAGATTCGCCCACTCGCTGAGATTGGCCTTACCGAGAAGAACGGCTCCCGCCTCGCGTAGCTTGGCGGCGACAAAAGCATCGCGTGGCGGACGGGAACCTACCAACGCGAGCGAACCAGCCGTTGTCTCCATCTTGTCCAGCGTCGCAATGTTGTCTTTCAACAGCAATGGAATACCATGCAGGGGACCGCGTGGACCCTTGTCGCGCCGCTCATCATCCAGTGCTTGCGCGATTTCAAGCGCATCGGGGTTGATTTCAATAACCGATCTCAGGGTTGGGCCGTTCTGATCGAGCGCATGTATACGTTCTATATACATCTCCGTCAGCCTCTGTGCAGTAAGCGAACCGGATTCCATCGCCCGTTGCAGGTCAGAAATAGTTGCCTCTTCCAGTTCGCTAAAAGGACCGCGTTGCTGCTCACTCATAATTTCTCCTTGCGTCCAAATTTTCTTGGGTCTCCATATCATACGCTTAGTTGTATGCTACCATCACAATAGGAAACGCTTTTTGAAGGAATACATAGCAAGAGCTAATTGTTGCCGTTGACGAAGAGTTTTGTTCTGTAGAGAATACGTTGCTCATGAGGCTAAAAGTTACACTAAGGAGAATCTCTATGCGTGCTGATATCGTGCCAGGAACACATTTCCCCGACTACGAGTTGACCGACCACACCAAGACACGTCGCAAATTGAGCGAATTGCAGGGCAACGACCCGATGATTCTGCTATTGTCGCGTGGACATTATTGTCCAAAAGATGCACAGCAGCATCTCGACCTTGCCGCCTTCTATTCCAAAATCGCCGTTGCCTACACGCAAATTGTGACTATTTCTACCGACAATATCTTAGAGACCAACGAGTTTCGCGGTGCCGTTGGCGCACAATGGACATTCCTCTCAGACTCTGGGCGCAAGGTACAGCAAGACCTGGACATCCAGGAGTATACCGACCCCTTTCATAACCCCATGATTCCGCACACATTCGTATTGGAGCCAGGGCTGCTTATCTACAAAATCTACAACGGCTACTGGTTCTGGGGCCGACCCTCAACCGCCGAACTCTGGCAAGACCTGCGCGAAGTGACGCGCAAGAATCGACCCGATTGGGAACTGTCCTCGCCAGGATTGCGCGAAAGCTGGGATGGTGACAAAAAGTTACACTATCCCTATAAAGAGAGATAATGGTAGGGACCGATGTATCGCGTCCACCGTAGGGACTCGATGTATCGCGTCCACACACGAGCGAAGCAATGTGCGCTTCCCTTGTTATTGAAAGGATCATCATGCGCTACATGGTCAGTTTCACATTTATCCCAGGACATCAGGCCGAGGTTTCCGCCCTCATTCCCAACGAGCAGGCACACGTTAAGGTATTGCGAGAGAAGGGAACGATTGAGGAGCTTTACCTGTGCTACGAAAATGGTGGGCGTGGCTGGATTGTGATGAAGGGCGAATCGCAGTCGGCAATCGAGAAGGAGTTGGAGGGATTTCCGTTGCATCCCTATATGAAGCTAGAGATTGCGACGCTTGCGTAGAAAAA
>CAXUGH010000201.1:0-2127 GCA_964250365.1 uncultured Ktedonobacteraceae bacterium | reverse complement strand
TTTTTATCTTCAGTGTATCTCTCACCCCCCCCCTCCCCCCCCCCCCCCCCCCCCTAAAAACCCTCAAAACATAATTAAGGCTTTTGTGGCACGTACTCCCCTGTTATATGCTCGAAGTTGGGGCGGTAGCGTTCGCTGTGATAGTCAACGGGGTCTACGCGACGCGCGGGTAGGTCCTTGCCAGGGATGTCGGTGTAGATGTAGGAGCCGTTGAGATGTGCCGCCATAACGTTATAGGTGCCCTGCTCTAGCGCACTCATGATGAGGTTGGCGTAGAAGATAGCCATGTGTTTGTCGTAGACTTCTGGCTCGCCGCTACGCAGGAAGTAGGTCAGGTCGATGGGAAGAAAGCGCACATGAGGTATACGCTTGGCGAGTTCATCGCCAAGAAATTCGGCGACATTGATCTTCTTTTTGTGTCCGTAGGCGTCGGCCTCACCCACCTCTGGCACGGGTACGCCGAAGTTCGCGCCCTCGGATAGCACGACGGTTGAGTAGTTCTGTGGGTTGCCGTGCCTGTCTTCGGCGATGAGTTCGGCTAAGTGGTCGATGTTGACAGGTACCTCCGGTATTATCAGACGGTCGCTCCATGCAACGATAGCGGTTTCAAGGGCGGTGAAGCCAGCGTCGCGCCCGAACATGCGAAACAGAATGGTCTCACTATGTGATTGCGCCGTTGAGCGAATACGCCCGATGAACTCCCCCGCGCGGCTGATAGCTGTCTGGAAGCCGATGCAGTAATCGGTGCCATGCACATCGTTATCCATCGTCTTAGGAATGCCCCATACCGGTACGCCTTGTTTGGCAAGCGTCGCACCATAGCTCAATGTGTCATCGCCACCAATCACCACTATACCATCCAGCCCAAGATACTTCATGTTCTCTAACACTTCGTTTGTGAGGTCGATGCGCTCATCGGGTTTATGTCCTTCGCCGAGATGCTTCATATGTTCAGGCAGGTCGGAGACACGCGTTTTTGCTGGATTGGTACGTGTAGATTGCAGAATTGTGCCGCCCTGTCGGTCTATCGCTCGTGTGCTCAAACGCGAAAGAGGCATGACATAGTTGCCTTGCCATGTGTGCGGGTCTTCTGGGTTATACGTGAGGTTGTCGCGTGAGCGCGAACGGTCAAGAAAGGTAATGCCTTCCCAGCCTTCGCGCAAACCCACAACGCGTATGCCCTGTGGCTCCGCGCGGTAGACGAGTGCCTTGATCGCGGCGTTCAGTCCTGGTACGTCGCCGCCGCCAGTGAGAACGCCAAATGAACGAATGGGACTTGTAGTTTTCTGTGGCATGGTATATTTCTGCCTTTCTGCTCTCTGTTATTTTTGTTGTGTATGAGTACGCGCATGAGCGAGGTTTTGCGTCGCACCTGCTATCATGCTAGAGATATCAGTGGTGACACTCACCATAGAAAATCCCTCCTGCACGCGTTTAGCGGCTGCATCGCCATCGCTACAGAAGATGCCGAGGGCGATGTTGTGCCGTTGTGTCCCGGCTTTAATCTGTGCGAGTGCCTCGATAAATTCTGGCTCGGCACCCTCAGAACTTGGCGTTAGTCCAAGCGAGGCGTGAAGATCGTTTGGCCCTACGAACGCGACATCGACTCCTGCTGTACTGAGAATGGCGTCAAGGTTTCTAATGCTCTCGACGCTCTCGATTTGCAAGACAACCATTATTTCATCGTTGGCGATGCGCGAGTAGCTGGAAAAGTCGTTCGCGCCAAAGGCCAGGGGACCAAAGACGCCGCCGATGCTCCGCGTTCCAACGGGCGGATATTTCGTCCAACTCACAGCTTGCTGCGCCTCTTCGACTGTGTTGACCATTGGCACGATCACGCCCCACGCGCCAGCATCGAGTGCCCACTTGAACCACTCGACGCTATTATATGGTACACGCACAAGAGGGGCACATGCGGTACCAGCATCGGCAATGCTTGCCACCATATCAGCCATCAGCGTAGGATTGTACGCGCTATGCTCGGCATCCACAACCAGCCAATCGAAGCCAAGACGTGCCAGTAGTCGCGCTTGTTGTGGACTTGGTAGGCTCAACCATGCTCCTAATGAGGGTTCGCCGCGACGCAGTTTTTCCTTGACATGGTTTGTTCGCATCGGATGTCCGTCC
>CAXUGH010000200.1:0-9633 GCA_964250365.1 uncultured Ktedonobacteraceae bacterium | reverse complement strand
AAAAAAAATATATTTTTTTGTGGCGGTGGTTGAAACCTCCGCCACAAAAAATTATACATACTCTTTATCTTTCGAGAGGAGACGAGCATGGAGCGGTTACACGATGCTTGCGGTGTTGTAGGTATCTATACCAGGAATGACAGTAATATTGATGTGCGACGCTATATTACGTTAGCACTTACGGCATTACAGCATCGTGGGCAAGAGAGCGCAGGTATGGCGGTCTATGACGACGAGGGGCAGATTGCTCATCGCGTCGGTATGGGCAAGGTGCGCGACGTGTTCAGCGACTCTGGCACGAGCCTCCCCGCCTCCTGCTGTGGCATCGGGCATGTGCGCTACTCCACAACCGGCTCTAGCTGTGTCGAGAATGCTGGTCCGTTTGTGGTCGGGGCGCGACGTGGTATCTTCGACGCTATCGCGGTTGCCCACAACGGCAATCTTGTGAACGGTGATGAGCTACGCGCCCAGTTTCCACAAGAGACGCTCTCCTCGACTACTGATAGCGAGGCCATAGCCCTGCTACTCATGCGCTCCGAAGGGCAGACATTGCGGGAACGTATGATCGCCACCTTTCCACAGTTGCGCGGCTCGTATAGTCTCGTGATTCTGGCTGAGGGCAAGCTCTATGCCATGCGCGATCCCTGGGGCATGCGTCCAATGTGCATGGGGCGTATCGGCGACAACTGGATCGTCGCCTCTGAGTCATGCGCTATTGATCGCGTCGGTGGCACCTTTATTCGTAAGGTCGAGCCAGGCGAACTCATCACGATTGATGAGACCGGTATGCATTCGGAAATTCTCGTGCATGCGCCGCGTCGCGCCCTGTGCGTCTTCGAGTACATCTACTTCTCCGACGCAACCAGTAAATTGAACGAACGCTACGTCTATCCGGTACGCGAGGAGCTAGGGCGTGAACTTGCCCGCGAACATCCCGTTGAGGCTGATTTGGTCGTCCCTGTACCCGACTCATCCGTGCCTTCCGCCCTCGGCTATGCTCAAGCGTCGGGCATACCCTATGGCATGGCAATCATCAAGAATCGCTATGCTGACCGCACCTTTATCAAGCCCGACCAGCGTTTGCGCCAGATGGAGATCGACCTCAAGTTCAACTTCGTCAAGCCGCATATCGAAGGCAAACGGCTCGTGATTGTCGATGACTCAATTGTCCGTGGCAACACGATGAAACGTCTCGCCGCCGCTCTGCGACGACAGGGAGCAACGGAGATTCACCTGCGCTCAAGTGCGCCGCCCATGCGTCATCCCTGCTACTTTGGCGTCGATATTCCGCAGGAAGCGGAACTCATCGCGGCAGGTCGTAGCATTCAAGAGATCGCCGACTACATCGGCGTCGATAGCCTCGGCTACCTCAGCCTTGCAGGTCTGAGTCGTGCCATCAACTCTGCCTCGTCACAAAAAGTCGCTATTCCCGACAACGACGCGGCGATCAAGATGCTACACAACGAATTCTGCTATGGCTGCATGGAGAAACAGGGCTGGCCTTTCGATCCAAATGCGAAGATACAGATTACGATGCCTGATAAACGCGACAAGGTGGGTGCATAGTTATGCGCGTATTCGTGATTGGTTCTGGTGGGCGGGAGCATGCGCTGGTATGGAAGCTGGCGCAAAGCTCGCGCGTTACGCGCGTTTGTGCCGCTCCTGGCAACCCTGGTATGCTTCCCTACGCAGAATGTGTACCGCTCAAAGTCTCGCAACTGGAAGAGCTTGCCACATTTGCAGAAAAAAACGCTATTGACCTCACCGTCGTTGGACCAGAGGTGCCGCTGGTCGAGGGCATCGTTGATGTGTTTCGCGCACGCGGTCTACATATCTTCGGTCCCAATAAAGTAGGTGCCGCGCTTGAGGGGAGCAAAGCCTTCGCTAAAGAACTGATGACCGAGGCTGGCATTCCAACGGCTCAACACCACACCTTCACGGATGCCGATGAAGCCTTCGCCTATCTCGCACAACATGGCGTACCGGTGGTTATCAAGGCCAATGGCAACGCTGCAGGCAAAGGTGCTATTGTTGCTCTTGATATGCCTACCGCACAGAACGCGCTCAAGCAGATGATGGTTGACCGCATATTTGGCAGTGCTGGCGATAGCGTCGTCATCGAAGACTATCTCGAAGGCGACGAAATCGGCTCTACCGCTGTCTGTAATGGCACACACTATCTACCATTGACGCTCACGCAAGACCACAAACGCGCCCTCGACAACGATCAAGGCTTGAACACGGGTGGCATGGGAGCGTTCGCGCCACTCTCATTTGTGGACAAAGAGCAAGAGGCGTATATCTGGCGCAACATCGTCGCCGCAACACTACAGGCACTCAAAGCACGCGGTATTGCTTTCACAGGCACGCTCTACTCCAACATCATGCTCACAAAAGACGGACCGAAAGTGCTGGAACACAACACGCGCTTCGGCGACCCTGAGACACAAGCCATGATGCTACTGCTACGCGAAGACCTACTCAACGTACTCGACTTCGCGGAAACGCTACCCGTGAAACGCGATACACTATGGCATCCTGGCTCTGCTATCTGCGTCACACTCGCATCAGGTGGCTATCCAGGTAGCTATCAAACGGGCATACCCATCACAGGCATAGACGAGGCCAACAAACTAGAAGGTGTCCAGGTATTTCACGCTGGCACCGCGCTTAAAGATGGACAACTCGTCACCGCAGGAGGACGCGTCCTCAGCGTTACAGCACGGGGCGCGAACCTGCAAGATGCCGCGAATAGAGCGTATGAAGCGGTGAAATACATGCGATTTGAGGGAATGCATTACAGGAAAGATATAGGACATAGAGAACTGTAATAAATATATCGTCAATCTGTCATTTCCCATCGGCGGTGGGAAATGACAGATTGACGATATATTGAACAAAATTTTTTGTTGAAAAAGGAGTAAACATCATCATGGCAACAAACGTCGTTATTCTTATGGGCAGCAAGAGCGATCTTGCACAGGCACAGAGTGTGGCAAAGACGCTCAAAACGCTGGATGTCACGTACCGCATGCGCGTCTGCTCGGCTCACAAGGCCACTACGCGCTTACTAGAGATACTCAAAGAGTACGAGAACTCTTCCGAGCCACTCATCTACATCACGATTGCGGGTCGCTCGAACGCGCTTTCAGCCGTCATTGACGCCAACACGCGCTTCCCCGTGATTGCCTGTCCACCCTATAGCGACCGCTTCGGAGGCGTGGATATTTTCTCGTCGCTACGTCTACCGTCTGGCATCGCCTCGCCAACCATCCTGGAGCCAGAGGGCGCGGCATTGTTGGCTGCAAAGATGCTGGCACTTACGAACGAGCAGCTACGCCAACGCATCATAGCCTATAAACAGCAGATGGTGGCGGAACTCGATAACGCGGATAAAGAGGTTTCCGACCTGTGAGCGAAAGCATAAACCCTGCTTTAGATGCACCACAAAAAACCGTACATCGGCTCGCCGTTCTTGTCTCTGGCAGTGGTAGCAACCTGCAAGCATTGATCGACGCAATCGGGAGTCATGAACTCCCGAACGTCGAGATCGCGCTTGTCGTGAGCAACAAAGCCAATGCACAAGGGCTACAACGTGCCCTCACGCACAAAATTCCTGCCCTCTACCTGCCCTGGAGCATGACGCGTCAGGAGGTCGAAGCCAAACTAGAAACGGTCTTTTCCCTTTTCCAGATAGACTTGATTGTGCTAGCAGGTTGGATGCGTATCTTCACGCCCGACTTCATCACGCAATACCCAAATCGCATCATCAACCTGCACCCCGCACTGCTGACCGACGATGGGCAAGGCAACACATTCACCACGCAAAATGGCAATATCATCCCTGTTTTTCGCGGCCTTCATGTCGTACAACGCGCCCTCGACGCTGGCGTAAGAGTCACAGGTAGCACTGTCCACTACGTCACACCAGAAGTAGATGCTGGCCCCATGATTTGTCGCGCCGAAGTACCTCTCGAACAGGGCGATACAGAGGAGACGCTGCACGAACGTATCAAGCAGGTTGAGCATAGACTGATTGTGGAGGCGGTAAAGAGCATAACGAATCATTTCTTGAGGATGTAGTGATTATACCTCCTCTACAACTCGGATTGCCCTGGTTCCTTTCTTCTCCACTTGAATATCTGCCAACACGCGCATGTCTTGTTGTAATCGTCCCATCAATTCACTCGCCACAACGCTTTCAGAGAAATAGATGTCTTGGCTTCCATCGTCGGGTTTTATGAAGCCGTAAAATGCTCCACTGGAACCCGCAGGTATTAAACGCTTTATAGAACCTGCTTTTTGCGCAGGAGCGATTTCCACATCCTCTACAACTCGGAGTGCCTGCGGCTTCCCTTTTATCTTTTGCGTATCGGCACATACGCGCATGCCTTGCTCTAAGCGTTCCATTAATTCGCTATCCACAGCCTTTTTCACAAAATAAATATCGCGGCTTCCATCATCGGGAGCAATAAATCCATAGAATGCACCAGTAGAGTCATCAAATGTTATGCGTTTAACATATCCCACTTTTCTCTTAATTGCTTGTAGGAGAGCGATAGAAAATTCTTGCTCAAGCCGTTTCAGCACCTCTTTCATTTCAGCATCTTCGGGCCACAGGATTTTAGCACGTTGCCATAGGTCTCGCGCCTCATTTTCTCTATCGAGAATTAACAACGTTCGTGTGAGATTGTAAAGTATCTTAATGCCAGATTTACTTTGCGTTTCCTCGCACAATACAAAGCTCTCTTGAAAATACATAGAAGCTCTCTCAATATCTCCAGAGTCCATGTGCATCTTGCCTCTCCATCTCTGAATCTCAACCATTGCAGATTTATCGTCTCTCTGAGCCATAAGTGTATAACTCTCTTCCAGCACTTTTTCTGCTTCCTGAAAATTTCCTTGCAGACTGTAGATTTCTGCTAAAGACTTCAGAACTATGCGTATATAAGTAGAATTTTCGAGCTTTCTTTCAATTTCCAAACTCTTCCGAAATTCCTTTTCAGCCAGATCATACCTACCCTTTGACTGATAGAGCATACCAAGTTTGTGCAAAGTCTGCGCTTTTTCCGATTCCTTTCCCGATTCTTCGTAGCTTTGCAGTTGTCTTCGTAGTGTTTTTTCGTCTTCTTCATTGAGAATGGTGAACAAAGAAAGGTTATTAGAATCTGTAATAGCTTCTAATCCAACAACACTTGCCCTAGGCTTTTCTTCTCCCATCTGTATGTCAGCCCACACGCGCATGCCATTTTGTAATTGCCCCATCAACTCATCTTCCAGGGCCTCTTGCTCAAAATAAATATCATAGCTTCCATCATCAGGCGCAATAAATCCATATGGGGGCTTGGTGGCATTGGCAGGTTTCAAAAGCTTGATGCGTCCCACTTTCCTGATGATTTGTTGCATATCATCAGTTATTTCTTGCATTCTGATTGCTTTGGGTCTTCCCCCCACCATCTGTACATCTGCCTGAACGCGTATATCTTGTTGTAAACGTTTCATGAACTCGCTGTCTACAGCATCATGTCCGAAGTAAATATCCTGTCCTCCATCATCAGGCGCAATAAACCCATAGAGCTTTTTAGTAGAACTGGAAGGTATTACCCGTTTAATGATCCCTGTTATTTTACTAGAATGCTGACGGCGGTTAGAAATTCTTCGCTGCCAATATCGCAAATCGCTAGAGTCAGGCCAAATTGCTATAGCATGTTGTAAATAGGTTTGTAACTCCTGTTCTCTATTAAGAATGGAAAGTGTTTTAAACAGAAAATGGAGTAGACTAATACCTTGTGAGTTCTGGGTCTCCTCATACAAGGCAAAGCCTTCTTGGAGATATATGCAGGCTCTTTCAAACTCATTATGCTCCATCAGTAGTTTTCCTCGAACCCCCTGAACTGTAGCCATACCCAGTGTATCGTTTCTCTGGTTTGCTAATCCATAGCTCTCTTCCAGCGCCTCCTCTGCTTTCTGCACTTTTCCTTGCCGAGCATAGACTTCTCCCAAGGATCTAAGAACTATGCCTATGTGCTTGGTTAGATTGAGCTTTCTTCCAATCTCCAAGCTCTTTAAAAACACTTCCTCTGCCTGATCAATTCTATGCTCCTTGAGATGTAGTACGCCAAGTTTGTGCAGTTTTATCGCCTTATCCGATGTGTCTTGCTGTAAATCGCCAGCTTCCAGACGGTTACTCAACTCTTCTGCACTATGAGTGCTATTGCACAAGCGCTGATACGCTTTCAGGAGTTCAGGGTCATTGGGAACGACGAGCAACGCACGCTCACAATACTGTTGGGCAAGACCACTTTTATGCTGCATCTGCAACTCATGTATCAAGATGTGAGTTGTTTTCCTTATCAGAGGTGAACGTTCCTCTTCTTGAATTTCAAAACATTTCTGCAAACATATGCTTGCTGGCTCGTACCATTTTTGCTTCTCATAAAATAGGCCCAGAGAGCGTAGAATTGCCTCCATACCTGGTTTGTTATCCAGTTCTCTACAGAATTGGATGGTTTCTTGCAAAATCTCTAATTCTTTTTGACGATTTCTTTGCTTACGGTACAGTTGCCCTAATGTCGTGAATACGTCAGCTATGAGCATGAGATCCACTGACTTTCTGGCAATTTTCAGGCTTTCCAGAAGGACTGCTTCTGCCTCTGCTATTTGATTTAGGGAAAGATAGAGTTCACCCAATGTATTCAATAATCTCGCTACACCATCTTGATATGTTATGCGCTTCATAAACTCAAGGTAGTAATCAAGCTTATCAAGTAAGTCCTGGGCTTTGTTTTCTGAGATATAAATATGTTTAAGCATATTCAATATTGAGACTATAGACTTAAAGTTTCCTACTTGTTCAGCAATCACTAAGGCTTCCTGCAAGACTTCTTTTGCTTTTTCCTTATTCCCTTGTGCCTGATACACCCCTCCGAGCCTTAACTTAACAAGAACAATACTTATACGATCCCCTAGTTTCTCGGCAATAGCGAGTGCTTCTTCTAGAACAAGCTTGGCGTCTTGCGTCTTTTTGCGCTTCTGATATAGCCCTCCCAACGTGTTCAGTACGACGCTCTTACGCCTCATATCATGTAACTGCTCATAGATTGCCAGGCTTTCACGCAAGGCATCCTCTGCCTCTGGCATCCTGTCACGGGACTGATAAAACGCACCTAGCTTGTTGAGTACTTTGCCTTTTTCCCATGCTCTCCCCAACTCTTGCCACAGGTCTAAAGACTCCTTCAAAGCTTTCTCTGCTTCTATCCTTTTGTGCAAGTCTCTATAGACTCCCCCCTGTTTTGCCCGCAACATCGCGAGGAGTTCTTTACGCTTCGTCTCATCTTCCACTTTTTCGAGCAAGCGTTCACTTTCTATGAGATATTGTTCGACTTTATCATACCGAGCAAGGTGCTGGAAAAATGTCTCACATTGTAATCGGCAGAAAACTTCATAATATATATTATGCTGCTTTTCCGCAGCTTTCAATAACATTTCCATCCAGGAAAGTGCTTTGGACCAATGTCCTCCCGTCTGCAAGAGAGGTTTCAGCGACATGTAAAAGGCTACAGCTTGCTCGACGTTATCTTGCAAGCGCATTCCTGTCAGTATAAGCGCATCGAGTTCGCTCTCCAGCGTTTCAAAATTTGTAGATGAAGGAGCTTTATGTTCTTGCACAAATGCTACAAAATATGCTGTATGACGTTGCTTTGCAAGTTTCAGAACGTTCAGTGCTTCCGCCTGTTCGCGTGCAAATGCAAAGAGCAGTGGATGTAGTGCAAAATGGTCTCCTTCATTTTTGATACAAAGGTTAAGATCGCACAAGGTATACAATAACCGAGGGTCTCTCTGGTCACTTGCAAGTAGTGCTGCCCTTTTGCTAAAGCCTTCGTGGGCACAAGCACCCAAGCAAGCAAAGAGAGTTTTCTGTTTGTCAGTCAGAACTTTCCAACTCAACCGGAACGAAGCACGTACACTAATGTTTTTATTGAATTCGTCATTATCACCTTCAGATATGCTTTCGTTCTCCAGAAACTCGAGCCGTTCTTTTTCATCAGAGAGCTGTGTTAAATACTCTTCGATACTCATGTATTTTTGTAGATAGGGTCCTGCGATTTCTAATGCCAGGGGAAGTCCACCTACAAGAACTCGCAGTTTTTCTATTTGCAGCTCTACCCGCGCTACATCTAAAAACGGCTCTAGTAGTTCCTTAGCCTCTTCTTTTGAAAGCCCTACAGGAGCAATTCGATTTTCGCGTGGCACAAGCTTCTCAAGAAGACTACTATTACGTGATGTAACAATGACAGCACACCCTCCCTTATTTGGAAAGAGGTCATCAAGGAGGTCCTTTGTGACTTTCAGACTTGTAGCATTATCTAGAACCAGCAAAATACGTTTCTCCCGAAATAGAGGCATGATTTCTGGAGCACTCGATTGACCAGCAGTAATTCCTATTTTTGCAATTTTAGCAAACTGCTGTGCTATTTCGTCAGCTGATGCATGTTCGATGCTTAGATAGATAATGCCATCGGGAAATTTATCCTGATTGTCCTCGATAAATCTGATGGCAAGCGTTGACTTGCCTATGCCTCCCATTCCTGCTATGCCTGCTATCTTTGCTGAATTTTCTACTTCATCGAGTAATATATGTTGCAGTTTTTCTAAGTCATTCTGCCGCCCTACAAACTTATGATCACTACGCGGCCACTTTGTAGGACGAGTTGTTGGGTTTGTAACTGGTACTGGAGATAGTCCTTGAATGTCTGCATCTGGATTCGTCATATAGATGTTCAGGATGTCAAATTTACCACCGACAACTGGATGATCCATTTTTTGCTGGATACCAACAACCACGCTGTCCTCGGCAATGACATTTCCTTCGCTGTTAAGTGTAGGAGCCTGTCTCTGAGGAGAGACAGATAGCTCTGCTGCTAATGAATCTAAGGTTACGTTATCTTCATGGTCATTCATAAGCCAAAATGCCTTCGTGCTATTGCCCACACTGCTGCAGCAATAGGGGCAAGTTTAGCAACCAACGAGCTTGCCGATTGTGCCATTTCCGCGCTTTTCGTTAGAATTCTATTGGCCTCGTCAAGCTTATGCACTACGCGTTCTCCATCTGGTTGTGTGCTGGCAAGTTCCTCTTCAGCACTTTGCAGACTTGTTTGAGCATCTTTAGCATCTCCTTGTTTAGGAATCTCATGTGCTGCAATAGCCTCATTAACCTTCGTTAGGAGTGCTGCTACTTCCTTGCGTACATCCTCGGTAGTTACCTTGCTTGGTTCTGAAATATATTGAAGACCAACCACAACATCAAGTGCATTAATTTCGTCTGCACTAATCTCACCTCGACGGATTGACTGTGCCAAATTCACTAAGAATACTGCATTTTGTTGGGCATCTCCACCTTGAATCTGTACACCCGATACTACGTTATTAGCTTGAATCTTTCTTGCCTTAATACCTCCCTGAGGTTGATTATTCTCCACCATAACTAGCTACAATTCTCCTTTGTATATTTCATTTTTATCATAAACAGTCAGTAAATTATACATTACTACGATAGTGAATTCAAGAGGTGATAGGAAGAGATAGAATTATAGGAATGGATGTATTCTTAGAATACATCCATTCCTATAATTC
>CAXUGH010000199.1:0-9657 GCA_964250365.1 uncultured Ktedonobacteraceae bacterium | reverse complement strand
ATTGGCACATGAGCGGCTCCGCCGCTCATGTCCCAATATGTATTCAGCAAAATTTCTATAATAATCCTGCGATTGTCTCTAAGAGGACATCTGGTGGGCAGGGTTTTGTCAAAAAGGCGTGGGCACCGAGGTCGAGCGCATGCTGCTTGTGCTTTTCGGTGGTACGAGAAGTGAGCATGATAACTTTGACATTCATCAGTTCGGGGTAAACGCTCATAATACTGAGCAAGTCGTACCCGTTCAAATTCGGCATTTCCATATCGAGCAGAAAGATATCGGGTGGATTCTGCGTGAGTTTATCCAGTGCCTCTAAGCCATCGCTCGCTTCAACCGTTTTATAATCCGCGCGTGTCAGGGTTTGCTCCAACGATTTGCGGAGCAATGTAGAGTCATCAGCGATGAGTACGAGGTGTTGTGTTTTCTGCTCTCTAGGTTCCTCGTCAACATCCGGTATCTGATGACGGCGTACTGTTGTGTAGTATTTCAGCAACTCTGGAATGTCGAGCAACAGAAGGAGATTTCCCTTGCCATTTAGCGTGGTACCAGCAATGCCAGGGCGTGGTAAGCCTTTACTCAGTGGTTTGACGACGACCTCGACATCGCTAATAATCTCATCGACTAGAATGCCAGCGACCAGACGCGAGCGTCCTTGAGGAAGTACAACAACCGGCTTGATACCGCTCTGCGACTCGGCATCAGGGGAGAAATCCAGCAGTTTGTAGAGACGGTACACAATGTCCAGCTTCTCATGTTCTGCATCTCCGACATGATGTACCTGAGAAAAGGGCAGGATTACCTGCTCTTGTCCAACACGCACGAGAAGACCACGTACCGTCCCTTGCGAACGTGGAAAGCGCACGAAGAAACTGACGCCGCTCTCACTATTGCGATGCGATTCCACGGATGCGCCAAGCTGTTGCATAGAGGCTTGTGCGGCATCTAACGCGCCTCCTTGAATGGTCATCGAAAAACCAAGTTCGAGCGTCACCTCGTTGCCCATAGCGGAAGCATGAAGCCAGATGGAATACGGCTCAGAAGCTGCTTCCTCAAATGAAACACTATTCAAACAAGTGCGAAGGAGACGAAGTAAGGGCGAGGACAGTCCATCAAGAATATCCTGATCGATTTCAATCATATCGCCTGCAATATTGAAGCTCAGGGATAGCTCACTTTTATCGAGAACGCTCTGAATGCGTGGCAGCAAAACCCGCAACGGCGTCAAACGTAACTGGTGGAGGCTGTCATGTACAAGCGTCGTCTGTTGTATAAATTGCTGTGTTATTTGTTGAAGACGAGCATAAGCACTTTGTGTACGTGTTGCGGCAAGTGTTACATCCGCGATAGCTGCGTTCAATGCGCGAACGATAGCATCACGTTCGCTAAACCGCTCAAGCTCTAGCTCATCCCATGTTGTTTCCTGATTATATTTTAGTGCCTGGGAACGTAGCTTGAGCTTCTTTACAAGCGATGTTCCCTGAGAAAAGGTGGCGTTTTTTAGTGCGCGCTCGACCAGTGAGGACGCTGGTAAATTTTTTTCTTGTCGTGAAGGGCGAATCGGCATTGAAAGTGTGAGGAGAGAGCTTTCGAGTTGTTGTAAACGTAGTTGTGCGGCATGAAGTTCATTCAGTGCAAGTTTGACCTGTTCCTGAGCATCTTCTAAGGGGGTACGTATTTCCGCACTATGCTCTGCATGAATCAAAAGTTCTTCAAAGCGTTGTGCATCAACGCGAATACTTGCTGGTAAGAGCGGCAAAGCTTGCATTTCCTGCTCACATTGCTTTTCCTCGTTGGCAGCATTCGCATTCGTTTCGTCTGTTTGCGCCGACGATGCCATTCCGTCCAAAGAATTTGTCTCTAGCGGAGTGATGAAAGTGGGAAGTTGCTCAATCTCTCGCTCCAGTTCAGTGAGCGGCACACTAGCCTCTTCTCCAGTAGTAAGTAAGTTTTCGAGTGTTACCTCAAGTGCAAGTACTGCTTGTACAAGCGCGTTCAGCCCAAGTAGCGGAGGAAGCGTATTGCTCTGAATTTTTTTGACGATATCTTCGATATAGCGTGCGATAGTCGCCATTGCATGGCACTCCATCGCTCCTGCTGTACCCCGAACCTTATGTGCAATACGGCTTAACGTATCGAAGCTCTTCATATTGAGTGTATCAGGTGTATTCCTTTGCTCCAATTGACTCAACGCACGCTTCATCTGCGTGATGTCTTCATCCATCTCTGCTGCGAAAAGATAGAGCATATGAGTATCAGAAAACTCCTCTTCCTGAGGCTGTGAAAGTGAAGGAACTGTCTCATCATTGAGAGCTAATGTGTTGAGAGCGTCGAATGCAGCAAGTACTGCACGGTCTTCATCAGACAGTTGTGCCTCGCTATGATCATCATTTTCATCCTCAAGGGAGAAGAGTTCTTCAGACATGAGTATCTCGACTCTCTACGCGTTGCATAATGTCTTTGAAAATCTCTGGAATGTCGAGTACAAGCGACGTTGAAGAGGTTGTATCTTTTCTTTCCCATGCACCGACGATTCCACGCGGAGCTATAACGAACCCGCCAGGAAGAGGAGGTGGTGTAAACGCTACAAGTTGCTCAAAGTTCACCTCAGTAGGAGTCTCGTCGATGCCTATTACACACAGCGCGAGCCAGACATTCTCGTGCCTTGTAATAAGTGTAATCCGTTCTTTTGGATGTGGAACATCTCTCTGCGCCATATACGCGCACAGATCGATAGCCGCCATCGTCTCTCCACGCCAGAAGAGAATGCCAATCATCCAGGGAGGAACATCAGGCAAACGTGTAATATGTTGCGAGGCAGGGAGTATCGCGCGAATTATAGAAAATGGAATAACACAACTTCCTCCACCTCTTAAATAGCAAGTGACGCAACTGAGCGTAGTCGGAGGGAGGGTGGGATGCAAGCTTTCCTGCATTGGACGTGTTGATTGCGTTGCAAGAGACTTCGCGTGCTTCCAGAAGTCCTCATTGCTCATGCTTTCCAGCGAATTTGCGTATTCAATAGGAGAGAGAGGGCGCGGCAGGGCGTCTTCCATTCTGCTTCAACCTCGATTACTGCATCTGCGTTAATTTGTTGGTGAAGGGACATTCAGTTGCTCCTGAATGACCGCGATAAGCTCTTGTGTTTTGAAAGGCTTCGTAATATAGTCTTTGGCACCTGCGAGGCGCCCTTTGAGTCTGTCAATCACGCCATCACGTTTTGAGAGCATGATGATGATAGTATTACTGAACGCAGGTTTTGCTTTCAGACGACGTGCAACTTCGTAGCCGTCCATTTTGGGGAGACCGATATCAAGCAAGACAAGATCAGGGACACGCGCCTCCGGGTCGTTGGTAATCCAGCGCATCGCCTCCACACCATCTGTAAAACCACGGACAGCAAAATCTTCTCTTCTCAGGCATGTCTCGATAATTTTACGTACAGTTGGTGAGTCGTCAATCACCATAATAAATTTACTCATGGCTCATTTCTTTCTTGTCTTTCCCGCGCAAGACTCTCAAGATTGTACCGAAACATGCAAAATTTCACAAGTTTTTTTACCAATGAGTACTACTTGTGAAAACCTTGCCCTTTGACAGCAGAGTTACCCGCTACTGATGTTACCATACAAATGTCGAACATTGCAACAATTGTTGCAAGAAAACGAGAAATTTTACGTGCGTGGCAACTCTCGCAGAAATTTATCGAGCGTTCTTGTACGATATTGGCGCGTGAAATCAACGATATTTGAATGTTCGTTACTTGGTTGTTGTTGCAGTTCGCTCTGTACGAGGCTACGAAGCAGAGCAACATCTTCGCTCCACGCGACATTCAGCATAATTTCAGGTACATTCTCTTCAACATAATGAGCATCCAAGCGATGTAGCCACAGCGCGAAGAGTCGCTTTAGCCACTCCTGCCGCATCTCCGGTGTGAGAAGCGGTGTCAATGTGGAGGTTTCAAACAACATATTGCTGCTTGCTTCACTGAGTAGCGTCTCTAAGATGGGCATGATGTCGTCGATGGCCTTATCGAACATTTGAGTAAGTTTCTCGTCGCGTTCCGCCAGCCGCTCATCCAGCACAATGGCGTAGACATCCATCGCTTCATGATAGTCGTGGTGTTCCGCACGCATCTCCGCCTCATCTAAGAGCATGTTCAAATCATTGGCAAGGACTTGAAGTGCCTCTCGCTGCTGTAGACGAGCAAGATACCCTGCAACACGTTGCCTACAAGCTTCGTAGTCGAGTGCAGGCAGAAGAGAAGGATGTATCAGTTCATCGCCGTTAAAATCCCAATTCTCGTTACTATCTCCACTCCTCTCGTCCTCTTTAGAGGGCACCGATAGGGCGGCATTAGACTTGTCCATGTCTATGAGCATGGCAATCTCGGTCTGTAGCAATGGATAACGTCTCGCAAGTTCCTGTATGAGTAGAAGGAGAGATTCTTTATTTGCGCCACGCAAACGGTCTTCTAGCTCTTGCTCCATCCTGTCGTCCTTTTACATGAAATCGTCTTTATGAGATTCCATAGTATCACAATTGCGTGCAATTGTGTGTTTACATATGACCATCTTTGCCATATAACATATAATAAGATAACTGAATTCTTTAATGTGTCTCCACTATCAGAAAGGCACTTTTAATGCTACAAACTCCATTGCTCCGTTCGCTTCAGTCGCTTCTACCACAGGGGCAGGTGTTTACTGATAGGACGGCACTGCTGGTCTATGAGGTCGATGCGGGCATGGACCGGGGACAACCGGAGGCGATAGTGTTTCCGCGTTCGGTAGAGGATGTGGTGCGTGTGGTGCAGTGGGCGGCAGAACATAATGTGCCTCTAGTTGCACGCGGTGCTGGTACGGGCTTGTCTGGTGGTGCTGTAGCTGATCGCGGAGGTGTGATTCTTGAGTTCGCCAAAATGAACCGCATTCTTGATGTAGATGTATTGGGGCGAAGCATAGCAAGTGAACCTGCTGTGATCAATCTGCGTTTAGATGAACAGGCAAAACGGCACGGACTCTATTTTCCACCCGATCCCGCCAGCCAACGCGCTTCGACGATTGGCGGTAATGTCTCGGAGAACTCTGGTGGGCCTCATTGCTTCAAGTACGGAGTGACGACAAATTATATTCTCGGCCTCGACGTTGTATTAGCCGATGAGCAATGCGTTCGCGTGGGTGGGCGTGCCGTAGATTATCCAGAATACGATCTGTGTGGACTGATTACGGGTAGTGAGGGAACACTAGCATTGATTACCTCGATTACCGCACGCCTCATACGTAACCCTCCTGCTGTCCGAACGATGCTGGCAATTTTCGAGAGTGTCGAGCAGGCGGCGGATGCAGTCTCTGCTATTATCGCCGCTGGACTGGTGCCCGCGACGATGGAGATGATGGATCAGAAAATTACTCGCATCGCTGAGCCATTCGCGCATGCCGGTCTCCCGCTCGACGCTGGCGCGATTTTGATTATCGAGGTTGATGGCTATTCTGCTGGCCTCGATGCTCAAAGCGACGAGATCGAACAATTGCTCAAGGCGCAAGGAGTGCGCGAGATTCGCATCGCCCACAATGAGGAGGAACGCTACAAAATCTGGCTTGCCCGCAAGAGTGTCGCGGGTGCTATTGCACGTCTCACCCCTGCTCACTATACGGTTGATATCACGGTGCCACGTAGTCGCTTACGCGAAATTCTTAATGCCGTTGACCCCATTTGTGAAAAATATGGGCTACATGTGGGACACTTGATGCATGCGGGCGACGGCAATTTGCATCCTATGATTCTCATACCAGATGAAAGCAACGCGGAACTCATGAGCCGTGTGCATGCCGCCGGACGTGAGATGGTGCAATGTAGCGTCGAAATGGATGGCAGCCTTACGGGTGAACATGGCGTTGGCATCGAGAAACGCGAATTTATGACGATTATGCATACGCCTGCCGAACTGCAAGCAATGGAGGATGTCAAATCCGTCTTCGATCCCTCTCATATCCTGAATCCTGGTAAGGTTCTTCCCGCGATTGCTCTCACATCATCTGAGAGACAACAGGTCAATAACGATGGATTTCATGCTGATGCACTGCTCGCCCCTAAATCAGCAGAGGAGGCGGCTCAGACTTTACTCGCCCTCTCTCAAGTCCATAGACAGGCGTATATCAGCAATGATTCTCAAAAAACGTGCGAGTCGATGACGCGCATAACGACAAGCGCGATGTCGGGTATTCAGAGATATGCACCCGAAGATATGTATATCAAGGTGAGTGCAGGTACACCCCTTGCTGAGATACAAAACTTTCTTGCGAAAGAGGGAAAGTATCTGCCGCTGGTCTCGCCCTGGCTTGATGCCACCATAGGCGGCGTTGTTGCCGCGAACGTCAACGCTCCTCTTCGCATGCGCTATGGTGCAATTCGCGATCTCGTCCTGTCTACAACAGTTGCTCTTGCCGATGGACGCGTAATTCGGACGGGACGACCCATTGTCAAGAATGTGGCTGGCTACGATTTGACAAAGGTGTTTATTGGTTCACGCGGTACACTGGGACTCCTCACCGATGTGACGCTCAAATTCTTTGCTTCGCCACGCACGAGGCGCACCTTGCAAGTATCAACGAACACGCTACAGCAGGCTCTCGATTACGCTCGTCTCGTTTTGCCAATAGCACTGACTGCCTCAGCTATCGAAGTCTGTAGTGGAGAAGATAGCACAAGTATGTTGCTCTACACTGCGGAGGGTCTGCGTGAGGATGTAGAGGCCGAATTAGAACAGGTACGAAACACTCTGAAGGCAGAAGATGTGTCGATACGCGAGGTTGACGTAACTGGAAGCGAGGTATGGGCACAGATGCTAGTATTAGGGACAATTGTTCGTGTGGGTGTGCCAGCGAGCGATTTACCTGCATATATGCAAGAGAATAGAGAACTTCTTAGTGACAAGTATATCGCTGACATGAGTAGTGGTTGTCTCTATGTTAGAAAAGACAGCGGCACGGGAGACGAAATACGTGCCTGGATAACGGCTCTACGACGCCCTGCGCTAGCAATGCAGGGATATGCAGTAGTAATGCGTCTCGCGGAGAATATACAGAATATTGACCATTGGGGCTATCGACCACAGGCACTGAATGTCATGCAGCGCTTGAAAAAGCGTTGGGACCCTGCTGATATACTGCATAGAGATGAGAACTATCTTGACAGCGTTCTATAACGGTCGTAAGATGGGCTATGCATTAACTTACCTCCTGCATCCGCTAAGGAGCTATTTGTATGTCGTTTCAAATCTGTATCAAGACGGAAAAATCACTACAGCAACTCGCCACAGAAATGCGCGATTTATTCTCTTTGCCTCCATTCAAAGAGCATACGTTTTCAGGCGAACCATATTGTCAGTTCGAGATGCTGGGCATGCTTCTTCTCATTCATTACGCCGATGAAGAGGAGCGCGACCCCGAAGTAATGCACTATCCCTATTGTTTTGATTTGCAACTATCCTTCACCGACCACGAACTGGACACCGACGAAATGGAGTACAGTCTACAGCCTTATTATGCACAGTTGCTTACCTTTCAACTGGGACTGGATACAGCGTATCATGAGAAACAAAAGATAGGTCAACACTGGCAGATACGCTACCAATTTCTACAGAAAAATCCGAAATGGAGCAGTGATATTTTGTACGGCGAATCCGGCTGGGCACCTGCAGTTACCGTTGCTCAACCTAGTTCGTGGCGCAGTATGCATCCAGTATTTTAGCTACCAAGAAGAGAACGAATGACACAAGAAGTCCCTCAACCTCGTATTCCACCCGATGATACTGTACAACTACCAGACAGCACAGAACTGTCCGGCGTCGCCAACATGTCTACCCTCTTTCGCGTGATGGGGCATCGTCCTCTATTGATGGAGCAGTCGGCACACTTGTTGGAGTCGGCGATGCGAACGGGTACCGTCGAGCCACAACTAAAAGAACTGGTGGCGATACGCGTCTCACAGGTCAACGCATGCTTCTATTGAATGGAGACGCATACTGCCTTGGCAAGGCAGATGGGTGTGAGCGAGGACCTGCTGAATGCGCTCTATCATAGAGACGAGCATCAGGACGTGTTCTCTGAGCGTGAACTAGTCGCACTACGCTTCGCGGAGATTATGACGACCAGTGCCCGCGACGTTGACGAGGAGCTATGGGATGAGTTACAGTTGTATTTCGACGACGGTGAACTCGTAGAACTGGCGACCGTGATTGGTCTCTTCAACTTTTTCAATCGTTTCGCGGATGCGTTCCATTTGTACCCATCAACACAGCCTAAGAAGGAATAAGAGAGAAAATATTATGCCCGGCAACGAAGAGAAGCTCGATTCGCTTCTAAAGGATTTACGCGAATTTTCCACGTATCTACATGGACGCGGCGACAAAACGCTCGCCCTCTCAAAAAAGTTCGAGGAAAATGCTCGCAACGATACATCAAATAGAGATTTCGACCTGAATCAAGCGCGTATGCTCGATTATCAACATCACATTTGGCATGAAATCGCTAATTTAGTGGATAAGATGCTAAAGCAGTATGAATAACAAAAACAGGATACGTCTGCACGAAGTGTAGGTGTATCCTGTTTTTGTTATTGTTTAGGCTTAGTAGTTGCCGTTTTTGGTCTGAATGTAGCGGTCGGATAGCTCCGACTTTGTGCGATTATAGAGTTCGCGTCCCTGTGTCAAAGCCGCATTCGCTCGCGCACGGATATCGTCATTCAATGCACCAGAACGTATGCGGATACCACGCTCCTCTAATTGAGCACGCGTCGCCTCACCCGATTGCGGCGCGAATACTAAGGCAACGGCGGCTCCAACGATCAGACCAAGAATGAGACCAAACAGAAATTTCATAATGTTACTCCTTATATAGTTTATGAGATGCAAGAGATTGCGATAGTTTTTCCCTCTACCGCCAGCATAAAAAAATTGTTCCCGCTATAAAAATAGCTCTATCGTGCCGCTTTATCCAAAAGCTGCTCGACAGTTGTAAGCAGTGCCTCAAGCTCAAAAGGCTTTCGCAATAGATGAACACCGGAGTAGTACTGAGGCTCCTCGCGGATGAAGCGAGATACTTCTTCGGCTTCAAGAATCGCCGCTGTATAGATGATTACTGGAACGTCGGAGGTCTGTTCATCGCTCTTTATTTGCTGCAAAATGTCCTGTCCTGATACCTCGCCCAGCTTGAGATCGAGAATGAGCAGGTCAGGGAGCGTGCGCTTGACGTTCGTGAAGGCGTCTTTGCCATCCTGGAGAATCGAGACTTGATAGTCCTCATCCTCCAGCACTCTCCGCATGAGATGCAGTAGCTCATTTCTGTCATCAACAACAAGAATCCGTTTTGTCACGTCTCTATCGGTGCCGATTTCCCACGCGCTCTGAAAGCATTATGAGCAAGCTTTGCGAGAAACACCGCCTCCTGTTTTCCCTGAAATCGTCCTATGCATGCATCAACACAATGCGCCGCTTGAGTTTCGTTCGTAGTGTATCACGTCATACACAATTCAACAAGAGAGTTGCCCTGCAATTTTCTTGTGTTATCTAGGGTAATACGGTCAAGCGTATGCTAGAGGATACAAATATACCTAATCTGTAGAAACCGTCTTGATTGTCAACTCCTCACTCCAATTGGAGTG
>CAXUGH010000198.1:7388-9676 GCA_964250365.1 uncultured Ktedonobacteraceae bacterium | reverse complement strand
AAAGGAGCAAAGCAAATGGCTATACCTACCGACTATACCCACGAACGCAAATTCATACTACCACGTATATTCATCTCACGTCAGGCTCTAACGGGCGATATGGCGTTGCTTACCGGCATAACGTGTATTAAGTTCCTGCTGCATCTCGCCACGAGTGGAAATTATGGCTTTTTTCGCGATGAACTCTACTACATTGAGGCTGGCAAACATCTAGCCTTTGGCTATGTAGATTTTCCACTGCTCACGGCACTACTGGCTGCGTTTGTGCGTACCGTGCTTGGAGGATCGCTCATCGCCTATCATGTTGTGCCTGCGCTGGCTGGAGCCTTACTCGTGTTACTCACTGGTTTGATAGCGAGAGAACTGGGTGGTGGACGACTCGCACAGTGTCTGGCAGCATTGGCAAGTTTGACGGCACCAGCCTTTCTCGGTGTTGACTCGCTCTTCTCGATGGACTCACTTGATGAACTGTGGTGGGTTCTTCTGGCCTTTATTCTTATTCGGCTTCTTCGACGCAATTCACCTCGGCTCTGGCTCCTGTTTGGACTGGTTGCAGGAATCGGGCTGATGACAAAGATTACGATGCTGATGTTCGGTTTCGCCATTGTTGTTGGCTTGTTACTGACACCACAGCGCAAATTCCTGTGGAGCAAGTGGGCGTGGATCGGCGGTGCAATTGCCTTCGCCTTCCTGCTCCCCTATATTCTCTGGAATGCCGCGAATTCCTGGCCCACGCTTGAGTTTTGGAGAACATACTCACAATTGCATGCTAATCTCGTTTCGCCGCTTGAGTTTTTCGCGCAGCAGGTAACAGTCATGAATCCCTTGACGCTACCACTCTGGCTCGCGGGTCTCTACTACTACTTTTTTACGCAGACAGGAAAGCCCTATCGCGTTCTTGGCTGGGCGTTTGTAGCTCTCTACATCCTATTCACGCTCATGCATGCCAAGTTGTACTTTCTCTCGCCCGCATATCCCATGCTATTCGCGGCAGGAGCATTATCATTCGAGCATTTTACGAGCAGGAGGCTTTGGGGCTGGCTGAGGCCAACGTACCTTTCTCTACTCGTACTCACAGGTTTAGTATTCGCGCCAATAGTAATGCCAATTCTGCCACCATCAATATATGGAACCGTAACCGCACCTCTGGGTGGAAATGCTGGCATCAAGGTGGAGAACCGCACAACTAGCACGTTGCCACAGCAACTCGCGGACCGCTTTGGATGGGATACCATGACCGCAACTGTAGCGCGTGTCTATCGTAGTCTGCCAGCAGACGAGCAGGCTCAGGCGTGCTTCTTCACGGAAAATTATGGCGAGGCGGGAGCCATCAACTTTTATGGTCCGCAGTACCACCTACCACCAGCGATCAGTGGGCACAACAACTATTACCTGTGGGGACCAGGAAACTGCACCGGAGCGGTTATCATCACCATTGGCTACTCTAGTGGCGACCTCCAACCCGCCTTCGCCAGCATTTCCCAGGCAACAACGATCACCTGCACCTACTGCATGCCAGAGGAGAACAATCTACCCGTGTACATCTGCCGTCACCTGAAAGAGCCGCTACAGGCCATATGGTCGGGAGCCAAACACTACGATTAAATGCAATTTCCCCTAAGAGCGAGAGGCTCGGAGTGTGCCTCTCGCCCCAGTATGCACGAACACAAGCAGCGTCGTGACTTGAGGCCATGACCATTGTCAGAGACAACGCTCATGGGGGTGAGTGGTAGACAGAAGGAACAAACGGAGGCTCTGAGAGAGTTTCGCGGTTTCAGAGACGCTAGCCGTTCGCCGTTCTATTATGTGTACTTTCTTGTCTAGGAGTGTGCTACGTTCGTAGTATAGCTCATGTGTGTTAAGGTGGGGTTATTTGAGGGTTAAAGTTTGGGGGATTTTTGTTATGGTGGAAATTATGACGATTTTCTCTTTTTAGACGGTATGCTCATGGCGTAGGTTGCACTACGTTCAAGCCATAGAGCGAGTTGTTCGTTATCTTCGAGGATATGAGGAGGAACGACTACATACTGCTTACTTGGTGCTTCTCCGTCGTGTTGCAGAAATTTGGCCTCTGGTTCTTGCAAGAGTGCGGCACGGTCGTTTTCATTTAACTTTAACGACAACCCTGGTTCGGATAAAGAGGCAAACGGCTTTCCTGCTACGTAGATCATCGTTCCCCCAAACATCGCTCGAAACGAAAGCTCTAACATAGGAAGATACGTTGCCGCCTCCTCAACACGAGTACGTACATAGGTGGAATCGTGAGTCATAGGAATCTACCCTTTCAC
>CAXUGH010000198.1:0-7288 GCA_964250365.1 uncultured Ktedonobacteraceae bacterium | reverse complement strand
CTTGTCTTTGAAGATTGGCAACTCTTCGGTCAGGCTTGCGCGTTGCTGAAATTGCATCTCTACGCCGCCCTGTTTCAGCATCGCCCAGTTGAACTGACCCGTTTCGGGCACAGTGGCAATCAAATCGAAGCCAAGCACGTTTTTGTAGAAATCGACGGTCTGGTTGACATCCTCAACCATGAGATTTGGAGTAAGGTTTTTCATTTGGGTGGTCATAATGTGTGTCTCCTTTATTGTTTTCTTACACTATACCCTACCCTTGTGACAACAGTATGTCAGTAGCGTAGCGTTGCACTATTGCCTGTGCCTCTTGTATCAGAGTTTGACGGAGCGATGCTGGCTCTAGGACGTACACATTCTTGCCCCAACTCAAGAGCCACTGCACAATCTCGCTCTCCTGGCGCACTCGCAGCGTTACCAGTAGGCCGTCGGCGGTCTCCTCTTCGCTGTCGATGTAGTAGTAGCGCGACTCGCGTACCCAGCGTGCTGTGGTATGCTCGAAGAGGACGCGCACAATTTTGTCGCGCTCGTGGCCTTGATTATCTTCCATCGTAAATCTTTTGGGGCGTACAAAGGCTTTGGGCAGTATCTCAAGTGCGTCCATGCGGTCGAGACGAAAATTGCGGATGGCTTTTCGCATATGGCAGTAAGCAGTCAAGTACCATGTGCCTGTTATATGCACGAGGCCGTAAGGGTCAGCCTCACGGGTTTCTTGCTCTGTCTGCCCATGTCGCTTCAAGTAGGAGAAACGCACGGTGACATGTTCAAGAATTGCGCGTCTCAATTGCTGAAGCAGTGCGGCTTCGGTAGGACGTTGCTCGCTTGCGACAAAATGAATGCTCTCTTGCACGTAAGCGACATCTTCGCGCAGCTTTTCGGGCAACACACCCGCGATTTTACGATTCGCCGAACGCGCCGCTTCGCGGTATTGTGCGTCGAAGTTGTGCGCCATAAATTCGCTGCCGAGCAACAACATCGTGGCCTCATCCGTTGTGAAGCTCAAAGGCGGCAGAAAATAGCCCTCCATCAGCGAGTAGCCACGACCCGGAATGGAGATGAGCGGCACGCCCGCCTCACACAATGCCTCGATGTCGCGGTAGATTGTGCGCTTGCTCGTCTCGAATGTGCGAGCGAGGTCTTCGGCGCGTTGCTTGCCCTTGCCCTGTATCTCTAGCACGATAGCTAGCAGACGATCCGTCTTGTTCATGGATGTATTATATGCTATGGCACCCTTTATTGGTCATTGTCAACGCGCCACCAACTATCTTCGGGTAGCATTTTGAGATGCATCACATTAGGTTCATGAAGGAAGTCTTGAATTCTAAAGACGTGATTCTTAAATGTGTTCGCGGGTATCTGCTCAAAGGCAAAATAGTCGATGGCGTCCGCCTCGTCGGTCAACGTAAAAGCACCACCGATGATAGTACAGGCAAAGGAGAAAACAAGGTCGTCGCGTGTGGGGTCTTTGTATACGCCTAGCAGTCTGCTTACGACCACATCCAGCCCCACCTCCTCCTTGACCTCACGCATCACGGCTTGCCAGGGAGTTTCGTTGTGTTCTACGCCACCGCCGGGGAGATTCCAGAAGTCTCTATCGGTACGATGACATAATAGAACACGCCTTTGCTCGTCCACGATGATTGCTGATGCACCAATACTGAACACTTACAGAGTCACCCGATTGCCGCCAGCGGGCATGGTGAAGCGTAGAAAGCCACCCATTGCAAGGCGTGTGCAGATGACGGAGAGCGTGAAGAGCGCGAAGAGCAGGGCGGCAGTCTTCAATTCGTAGACCGCGAAGTCGGCAAGAGAGAGCGTGTTCGCGCCAGGAGTCAGAAGACGCAGAAGGGCGGAGCCTTGTTGCGCGCCGAACAGGTTGACGGGCAGACCAAAGGCTAGCGTGATGAGCAGGTCAACGACGAAGCAGAGGGCGGCGAGACGTGGACCGAGGAGCCAGAAACGCTTGCTCAAGCGCTCACGGCGCGTTGACTGCATACGCCGCGTCGCCCACACAGGTGCCAGCAAGAATTGCATAACGAGGAAGAGCAAGGGAACCGCGACATAGAGCCAATCGGGAAAGATGGTCGGTGTGAGAAGAGAGCCGAGCCGACCAAGCGTGAACAGGATAACGCCCTCGATCACGCCTCGTCGATAGCTGGTTTTGTTGAACATGATAGCAAACTTTTCTATAGAGAATACCTAATTGCAACCACAGCCGCCGCCACCACAGGCGCAACTGTTCATCATGGGTACATCGTCATCGCCGTAGGACGCGTCTTCACTGCCGCGCGGCAAGGCGAACGTCGAGAGCAGACGGCGCACTTTTTCGCTACGGCACTTCACACAAATAACATCATCCGCATATTGATGCGTCACCAGCAATTCAAACTTTGTTTTACAATCCGAGCAACGATACTCATACAATGGCATACCCTAATACCTCCGATTCCTTTATCTCTTTCAACGTATTGTAGTGGGTCTCTGTCACTCCGTCAAGTATCATATCCTTGCTTTGGCGTATTTCGTAGGGACCAGATGTATCGCGTCCGTTGCTCAATTTATTGAGTATAATCTTGACGAACCCTCTCCACAATTCGTCTTAGACATGATCTCGCGTGATAAATCACGCCCTCGGACGCGATACATCTGGTCCCTACGAAAATACATTAAATGATATTCGACACTTGAAATATACATTTCATAATCTTGAAAACTAAGGGATGCAAGGAAGGACGGAACATGCTATAATATCTAGGCATAAGTCTTTACCTATAGCAGGAGGTTAGCATGGCGGGCAGATACGCCAACAAAGAATCGTTACAGAAGCCATTAGATTCAATTGAAACGAAGTCCGCTATTCCCTCGCGTGCCACCCGTCAATTGCAGGTTCCTCCAACGCAGCAACTACCAGAGGTTGAGGACGACTATGTGGAAGAGGAGGAGTACGACCTTGATCGTGTGCGCTACACAGTTGGTCAGGCTGTAGACAAGCTACGTTCAATTGGCAAACCAGCCAAACCACTGCGCTACACGCCATCCGAGACGCCTTTACCTGTCTCAGCCTACAAAACACCAAAAGTTGTAGACCAGTTCAAAGCTTCTCCGCTCGAACGCCACAAACCCTGGCTCTACCGCTTCATTATTATTACTTTTGTAGTTATAATTGCGTTTGGCGTACTGCTCTCGGCCTCGATGCTGCAGCGACCAGGAGACGCACAACTGATAAATCTCCCTGGCTTCGGCAAGGTTTACGATGTACAGGTTGGTGGCAACCTTGCGAATCAGGTGCAGCAGACAAACGGACCTGTGACGCTAAAAGTGCCGTTACATACAGGACCTTATTCAGTGTTGGGAAAACCTACGATTACCGTTGATTTCATCAATCGCGTGCTTGCGAATGCTAATTCGCCCGCCGCTGGCAAGGGACAGGCACTTTACGACCTCGGCGTCAAGTATGATATTGATCCGGCGTTTGCCCTCGCCTTTTTTCAGCATGAAAGCTCCTTTGGTACGGCGGGTGAGGCGCGTTCGAGCCTCTCGCTCGGCAACCTGCGCTGCATTCCTGACGCGCAATGTACCGATAACTACGCATGGTTTCCCACATGGGAGGCTGGCTTCGAGGCATGGTACAAGCTCATTCGCAACCTCTACGTTGCTGTATGGGGACTTACCACCGTCGATCAAATCATCCCCAAATACGCTCCGACTGCTGATCACAATGACGAAGCTGGATACATTGCCGCTCTGAAACACGAGTTGGATACGTGGCATTCGGGGCAAATCGCAGACTAACCTTTGTAAAAACAAACACACAAAGAACGTGCGTGCAAGCTACGGCTTGCACGCACGTTCTTTGTGTGTTTGTTTTAATCTGTTCTCAATGCCACAATCGGGTCCAGATGTGCGGCACGATAAGCGGGATAGAACCCGAATATGATGCCGACGAGGGCTGAGACGCCAAAGGCGATAAGCACCGCGAGCGGGTCGATCACGAAGGGATAGCCGTTGAGTGAGGCAAGAGCGAAGGCTCCAATCGGACCAATGATGAGGCCAACGATACCACCGAGCGCACTCAAGACAAATGCCTCAATTAAGAACTGCGACAATACGTCGCTTTGTCTGGCACCGATGGCGATACGAATACCGATCTCACGCGTGCGTTCCGTCACGGAGACGAGCATGATATTCATGATACCGATGCCACCAACGATCAGCGAAACAGCAGCCACACCAACAAGGAGAATCGTCAACGATTGCGCCGTTGCCTGTACCGTTGAAAGCACCTGTGAGGCGTTCTGAATAGTGAAATCGTCGTTGGCTGAGTTGCTGATGTTGTGGCGTTGCTCAAGCGCTGTCTGCACCGCCGTCTGCACGCTATTCACATCGTTGCTGTTATCAGCGGTGAGGACAATGCTACTTGCGTATTTGCTACCGCTCAGACGCTGCTGTGCAGTCGCAAAGGGCACAAATGCAACGTCGTCGCTATTGGCTGCACCCGTCGAACCTTTTGAGGCCAGCACGCCAGCAACAGTAAAGGTTTGACTACCGATACGCACCTGCTGCCCAAGCGGGTCGATGCCAAGCGGAGTGAACAGATTGTCCACCACCGTCTGCCCCAGCACTACGACATTCGCACCGCTTTGCTCGTCCGACTGCGTGAAGAAGTTGCCTTCTTGCATCGTCCAACTACCAATTTGTTGATAGCTGGGATAGACGCCTTGGATGCTCGTTTGCCAGTTCTGGTTGCTGAACACAATTTGACTGTTGACGTTGAGCGTTGGACTTACCGAGCTAACATTGCTCACCGATGTTAAGGCGTCCGCGTCGGCTTGCGTAAGCGTCTGTAGTGTACCCGCTCCACCTCTCACACCACCGGTACTGGTACTGCCAGAGCGAATCGTCAACTGCAATGGGTTGAGCGTTGACAGTCGTTGATTGATAGACGCCGTGTTGCCTTCGCTAATGGCAATCATGATAATCACCGCACCTACGCCGATAATGATACCGAGCGAGGTAAGCAGAGAGCGCAACAAATTGGCGCGTAAAGCCTTTATAGCACTGCCAGAGCTTTGGAAGAGGCTCTGCAAGCCGTGTGAGCGGCGATACTGTTGCGGCTTATAACGTGCAACGGGCTTTTGTTGGGGAGGAGCAGGTTTTACCTGTCTTCGTTCGTCACTTGTTGTACTCACTTTGTCACCTGCTCTTCGTTGATTGAAGCTAAACTTTGAGGCGTACCCTCTTCCGTTATGGTTGCCTTTTGCACCATTGCCGAGGTGATATGAATCCAATCCCTCATGCCTGTATCCTGCACTACACGACCATCACGGAATGAAACCTGACGGCGTGCGTAGCTGGCGATATCGGGTTCATGCGTCACCAGCACAACGGTAAGACCGCGTAGGTTGAGTTCTTGTAAGATGGCGATAATCTCCATGCTTGTCTTGCTATCAAGGTTGCCAGTTGGCTCATCCGCAAGAAAGAGCGATGGAGCCGTGGCAAGAGCGCGTGCAATTGCCACACGTTGCTGTTGCCCACCCGATAGCTCTGTGGGACGATGATCGGATCTCGACTTCAAACCCACGATTGCAAGGGCCTGTTGTGCGCGTTTCATACGTTCCGCTCGTGGGAGACCAGAGTAGACCAGTGGTAGCTCCACGTTGTCGAGTGCGCTCATCCATGACAACAGATTGAAGCTCTGAAACACAAAGCCAATTTTATGATTGCGAATATCGGCAAGTTGGTTTGCATTCATCTTGCTCACAGGCGTTCCGTCAAGCAGATACGTTCCGCTGGTTGGACGATCAAGACAACCCAACAGGTTCATAAATGTGGACTTGCCGGAGCCGGACGGTCCCATCAAGGCTACGAACTCGCCCTGCTTCACTTCGAGATTGACGCCGCGTAACGCGGGCACCACGTTACGTCCCATATAGTAGCGTTTGGTGAGTTGCTCGACGCGGATAACCGCAGGTCGAGCAACAGAACCGTTTCTTCCGTCGAATTGCTTCTCAGCTTGCATGTTTAGCCTCCCGAACCGGAACGCGTACCACCTGTACCACTTCCACCTGTGCCACCGCTACGAGTGCCACCTGTGCCACCGCCGAAGCCACCTGTACCACCACCAGTTCTAAACAAACCGCCATTCCCACCAGAACTTGTAGAGAGTGTATTGAATGCACCACCCGTTGCGCTCACGACCACCAGATCACCTTCGTTCAAGCCTGAGACAACTTCTGAATAGGTGCCATTGGTCAAACCAACCGTTACAAGAACAGGTACTAGCTTGTTGTTTCGCAAGACCAGCACTACGCGGCGACTGCTCGCGCTCTGCTGTGAAGACGATGACGACGAACCTTGTCTTAACGAGCCACCTGTCTGTGTCAGGGAACTACGACTAATCACGCCAGCCTGTAGAGCCGTTGTGGTAAAGGTGAATGCGCTATTGTTGACCAGCGGTACACCAATGCGTTGACCTGTAGTAATGTTGGCTGTCGCAGTCATACCGGCATAGAGATGCGAGTTCCCGACGGTACTCATATCGACCGTCAATACGACGGGATAGGTAACAACGCCGGAGGATGTTGTACCAACAATGCCAACATTGGTTACGGTAGCGCGGAAGGTCTGCGATGGATAACTGGTAAGTGTAAAGCGTACAGGCTGATTAACCTGCACCGAGGCGATATCAGCCTCGTTGACGGCTGCTGTAATGGTGAAGCCGCTGGTATCGACCAGAACGAAGGCGGTACTGGATGAACTTGTACTGCTAGTGCTGGTGCTACTAGAGCCACTAGAGTTGCTGCTGCTACCTCCACCACCACTACTGCTGCTTGCACCCACATTTTGTCCCACGATATCGTTGATCGAAGCAACAATGGCATTGGCAGGAGCCTTCAATGTTTCAGCAGACTGATTGTTTTGCGCGGTCTGCAACTGCAGTTTAGCCGTTTGTAGGGCGTTGTTATCGGCGTCAATCGTTGTTTGTGCAAGCCCATTCGTGACGGCGGTGTTGTACGTTTCCTGTGTGTTGTTCACTGCAATTTGTGCCTGCTGTACCGCGATATCAAGTGCGGGCGAAGTGATTTTGCCTAACACTGTTCCCGACGTTACTTGCTGTCCCACATGCACGTCGATCTCAGATATCTGTCCAGCCGCGCCAAAGTTCATGTCGTACTCGGCCTTGGGCTGCAGTGGTCCGCTGGCGGAAACCGTCCTGGAGACATTGCCTACCGTGACCGCCGACGTTGTATATTGTACTTTCGCGGCATCTGCGCGTTGCCGCGAATAG
>CAXUGH010000197.1:0-9708 GCA_964250365.1 uncultured Ktedonobacteraceae bacterium | reverse complement strand
TGGTTTTTAGCTGAAAAAGCAGCGTAGCAAAGAAGCTATTGATATCTGGATAAGGCGTAATTTGCATGGCGTAATTATAACATACAATTTTACAGGACTTTGCTTCGATTCCTTAAAGTTAGAGCGTAAGGATGAACGCTCTCTTTTGCAGAGTTGTAGGTTTCATCGTAGAATAATAAAGAAGACTCAGCTCATGTAGAAAGGATGCTGGAATGAAACTCGCTCTGATTGCTGATATCCACGGAAATCTTTTCGCCCTTGATGCCATTTTAGAGGATATTCGCCATCGACAGATTGAGCAGGTACTCTGTTTGGGAGATGTTGCCTCTGGAGGACCTCAACCGTGCGAAGTCCTCCAACGTCTCAGAGAGATCAGTTGCCCCATTGCATGGGTAATACTGATGCTTGGCTTCTTGAGCCTTGCCTGAGTAAACATGCTGACCTATTTGGTCAATATAATCAGGAGATCGAGTACTGGTGTTCGCAACAACTCAGTGAAGCAGATAGGACTTTTTTAAGAACCTTTCAACCGACCGTTGAGTGGTCGATCAGTGAATCCAAAACGCTACTTGCCTATCATGGCTCCCCTCGGTCGTTTAGCGAGAAAATACTGCCTACTACTCCCGATGAGCAATTGGATATCATATTCATGGATGTAACTGCACAAATTCTGGCGGGCGGGCATACCCATCAGCAACTCTTTCGCCGTTACAGAGACAAACTTGTGCTTAATCCTGGCAGCGTTGGGATGGCAATGGATCGCACGTACCCACTCAGCGAAGTTCGTAATCCTCCTTGGGGCGAATATGCCATTGTGAGCATTGAAGGAAACCAGTTGAGCGTTGAACTCCTCCGGGTGCCGTTTGATATTGAAGGATTACTTGAAGCCCATTTCCAATGTGATATGCCACATGCACAATGGTCAGCAAACTTGTGGAGTAAAGCCTAGAGGAAAGCATTTAAAGAAATCGTATCAGATGCTATCAACAGTTGATAGAAGATATGACAACATGAAACTTCCCCCACTCCCAATTCGTGAAACTCATGTACCTCCGCTACACATCCCATGCGTGGCAAATTGTCATCTTGAGATGTTGCATACCATGCGAAGGTCACACAGAATTGGAGAACACAGGTCATGAATAACATCAATAACGACAACAATCAAGATAGTATCTATGTAGATAATCCAGACGAGGGTCGTAGCCGCGAACAGGTCTCCGGCGACAACTCGCAATCCGACACGAACACCCGTAGAGAGCGTCCCGACCAGATGATGACGGGTACAACGCGCGACCAAGCACTACAGGCGGGCGCACAGCAAGGCAATGGACCCATCTCTTCCGGTCAGCAGTCTAGCACCTCGTCCGATTCAAGTGGTGTTGGTGGCTATGGCACGCCTGAAAGCGGCTTCGGATCCAATGCCCAGGGCGGAAACGCGCAACCGATGGGTGGCTACAATCAGAGCGGCTACAATCAGCAAGGCACTTATAGCGAGTCACAGAGCAATGTCTCAGAAAACGATGGCTTGCGTGACACACTCGGTAGCAGCTACGACCCACAACAGCAACAGAACAATCCCGGCATGGCGCAACAGGGTTACGACCCCACGCATAGCGGTGCCAGACGCGCACAAAACAACCCTGGCGAAACTGTAGACACCCCCGGACGCGACGTTGGCTCCTCCTGGGGACAAGACGAACAAATGGGTTCCAGCACCGACACATCGGATCGGGGCAACCCTGGGGCATAACCCTAATCTTTACATGTTTACATTTCGTAGGGACCAGATTTATCGCGTCCGTTGCCGATTTATCGGCTATATCCTTTTGAACGCGTTTAATTTCAAATGCATCTCGCGTGATAAATCACGCGGCGGACGCGATAAATCTGGTCCCTACGAAATGACTCATTGATTAGAGGAGAACAAGCTATGACAGAGACACCCAAAATACAACAAATTCCGGTCAAAATGTATCGCTCAGCAGATCGCTTAACCATCGCTGCACCAATGCCCGGCGTACAGCCAGAAGATATTCAAGTCGAGGTGACAAACGATTTACGAGTCGTGCTACAGGCACAGTTGCGTGGTGCGCTGAAAGACATCAAAGAATTGCTCCTCGACGAGTGGAGCGTAGGCGACTACTACCGTGACCTGGAATTAGAAGATGCCGTCGATGGCGAACATGCCAACGTCACCTATGGTAACGGTGTTCTAGTTGTTGTGCTGCCGATAGTCGATCATACCATCCCTGCTACGCTCACGCTTGAAAAGACCGCCAAAGATTTTGGCGAATACGTTGGTAACTCTGGACACGAGCAGGTCGAATAGTGTAAACTATACACATAAGAAGAAAACAATCTGTTTGCGATGAAGCTCGCATATTGCCAATGGCTAATGGCTTCTACTCTCTCTCGATATATTTTCGAGCAGAAAGTAGAGGCTTTTTTGTGGTCACAATAGAAATCGTCAATTGTAGGAGCTTGTTAATGACCTCTTTATCGTTACCCTTTATCACATTCGTAGGTCTCTCTGGCGCGTTCGGAGCCGTTTCCCGTTACCTCTTAGGGCGTTTCATCGCTGAACGCATCTCATCACAATTTCCACTTGGTACACTTCTCATCAATATCACAGGCGCATTTCTTATAGGCACTATCTCCGCATTGGTGGGACACAAAATTCTTAGCACGAGCCAACAAACTATTCTCGCAACCGGCTTTCTCGGAGGGTATACGACTTTCAGCACGATGAGCTGGGAAGGCGTTCAACTTGCGCGTGGGGGCAGGACTATCGGCAGTGTTCTCTACCTTGGTAGTAGTGTTGCCCTCGGCCTACTCTTTACCATACTCGGTCTACTCGTGGGGGGATGGATAGCCTAGTGTCAAAATCATCGCTTCCGCTCTCGCGCCGTCTGCTCGCCGTCTTCTGTGGCGGCTTTTTCGGTACTCTCGTGCGCTACCTCTTGAGTATACTCATCCAGAGCTACCTCGGCAAAAGTTGGCCTTACGATATCCTCATTATCAACATCACAGGAGCCTTCGTGCTAGCCTTCATCACCACGCTCGCCGATGCCTCCGTCCTGATTGGTCCCACGCGCCGCCTACTCATCAACGTCGGCTTCCTCGGTGCCTACACAACCTTCAGCAGTCTCGCCCTCGGTGATGTCCTACTCTTCACCAATGGACGCTGGCTCCTCGCCCTACTCTACCTTGTTCTCAGCATCACAGGTGGCATCATTGCCGTGCTAGCAGGTGACGTATCAGGTCAATGGAGCATTCGACGGATCAAGAATCGGATGAAACCGAGGACGATTGAGGGAATTAAGGAAAATCATCTGGATGTGCAGGACGATCTTCTTTTGCCGGATTAGTATTAAAAAACATGACAGGGGAAAAGGCATGACAGGGGCAGAGCCGCTGTCACTACTATATACGAAGTCGCGCGGCAAGCCACGCAGAGGCGCGAAGTATAGTAGTGACAGCGGCTCTGCCCCTGTCATGCTAGTGCTGCATGTGTAACTTGTTTTGACTACTTCCAATGCCTCATCGCCAACCCCGCCACAGGCGATTGGAAAGTTGGCAACTTCGACATGCCGAGCGAACCAATATAGACTGTTTTGAGATCGGGGCCGCCAAAGGCAACGCTCGTCACGAGTTGCAGCGTCTTGCCAGCCGTCGCCGCCATATCTGTTGGCTGTGCCTGCCCATCGGCGACTTTCTGCTCAAAGGTGCTAAGCAACTGCTCATTTGGCTCCTCGAACACAACGTGATAGTCACCGTCGGGCGTGATGATGCCCACTCCGTTACGTAGAACCGTCGTGACCCATACGTTGCCGTCAGCGTCGAACGTGAAGCCATCAACCGCTCCACCAACGCCGAGATTGTTGGGACCGAATACCTCTTTATTGCCTAAACTGCCATCAGGCTGCAAGCGGAAACGCACAATATGATTTCTCATGGTCTCCGCGACATACAAATACTCTTCCTTCGCATCGAGGCGAATCTCGTTCGTGAAGTAGATACCGTCCTGCACGATACGCGCCCCTTTGTCATCGATCAGCACGATGTAGCCATCTGGTCGAGGGCTAGCTGCCGCAGGCCACCAGTGCGCCTCACGCGTCGAGAAGCCTGCCCAGATACGATTTTTGCTATCAATAAATACAAAGTTGGCTGTTGTGACTTTGACGCCATCAACCTCGGTCAAAAACTCCTCAACTCGTCCGTCGGGATGCATCTTCTGAATGGTGCCCGTCCCTATATTTGCCACCAGAATCGAGCCATCATCAGCCAATGCTAACCCGTTCGGCTCACCGCCTAGACCACCAAGAAAATCCTGCGACCCATCGGGATTTATGCGCGTAATGCCGCCTCGTCCATCCGAGACCAAAAGTGTCCCATCCCGTTGCGTGATAACCGACTCCGGCCTTACCAGATCGTGCCCTGTAAACGTCAAATCGCTCAACGCAAGACGAAACTCTTGAATGGGTGTGTTACTCATTGTTGTACCCTTTCCTCATTGAAAAAGAAACTTTGGGTGGAACAGGAGACCGTAAGGGTCTCCCATACAGATAAAGGATGGAATGTGTAGGGGAGACCCTTGCGGTCTCCCTGTCTTTGTAACCATCATTGTACGCACATTTTGAGATATGCTACAATGAGGCGTGGAACAAGACGGTAGTAGTTCGCCAACCTTGATTTGATGGTTTTTCGTAGGGACCACGTTTACGGCGTCCGAGGCCGATTTATCGGCTATAGGCTTGCTCTTGTGGCCTCCCTATTAGGAATCTCGCGCAATGAATTGCGCCTCTGACGCCGTAAACGTGGTCCCTACGAAAAACCTCTGCGAATAATTTTTGATAGCGAAACGAGCAGTCTACCATGCAGAGCGAACGCCTTTCCCCTCAATCGCGTCCAACGTCATCTCATCGAGCCGAGTGGCAGAATTACTGGAACTCTGTAGGGCAATCGTGGCGGACAGAGCCGGAGATTAGCCAGGAGCGGCAGGAGTATCTCACGGGGCGTCTGACGATTCAGCCTAATCTCGATGAAGGTATCTACAAATTTCGCGGCGTCAAGCTAAATCGTGCCGATATCGAGTGGTTGCTGGCACACCATGAGAACGGGCGCGGTCCCATCGACGTACATAATTCAGAACACACGGAACGTATCGGTATCGATCTGCGCGGTGCTGATTTGCGTGGTGCCAACTTGCGTGGCCTACCTCTTGCCAGTATGCTTGGTGGGTTGAATGGACGTGAGCGCAATCGGGCGCAAGAGGGTAGAGACATTGCGGCGGTACATCTCGAAGGTGCCGTTCTCAGCGAGGCGCATCTCGAAAAGGCTGAACTATACATGGCGCATCTTGAGCGTGCCGATTTCTTCAAAGCGCATCTCGCAGGTGCCTCACTGCGTAAAGCACACTTAGAGGGTGCTTCGTTCCGTCAGGCATTTCTTGTCGCCCTGGATGAGCATTATGCTAAAAAAGAGAACTCTTTCACCATCCCTTTAATACCACCCGCCGACCTGCGTGCCGCATTTTTTGATAACGTGACGGACCTGAGAAACCTGCATCTTGGCGATATGGAGCATGGCTATGTACGCCTCGCCGATGCTCACTGGGCGGATGTGAACCTCGCGATTATCGACTGGACGTTGATGCGTATGCTTGGCGACGAAGGCCGTGCGCGTGCCGTTGCGCGTGACAAAAAAAGTGATAGAGAGAGTAGTATCGAGAGCTACCGTGAAGCTGTTCGCGCCTATCGTCAGTTAGCTGTCGCGTTACAGGCGCAGGGACTCAACGAAGAGGCAGCCCACTTCTCCTATCGCGCTCAAGTGTTGCAGCGCGAAGTCGTCAAGCTGCAAGGCAAAGTGGGAGCCTATCTCTTCTCGCTGTTCCTCGACACGCTCGCAGGCTATGGCTACAAACCCGCTCGCAGCATTTTCGCCTATCTGCTCGTCATAGCGTGTTTCGCCGTCCTCTACTTTATTCTCGGTCACATCGTCGGCCCAGAACTCTCACCACTTGGCTCACTCGTCTTCAGCGTCACCTCGTTTCATGGGCGCGGCTTCTTCCCCGGCGGCATCAAGCTAGACGACCCAATCACCGTCATGGCTGCCGTTGAAGCTATCATCGGTCTCACCATCGAAATTAGCTTCATCGCTACGTTTACGCAGAGATTTTTCGGGAACTAAACATGACCTCATCATCGTGCATAATACGGGTGTTTAAGAGTTGTGAGCCATGCACCAAGAAGGCTGAGCAAACCACAGAGACATACTATGAGGAAAACTATTACTACCGTAGCTATCAGGTACGCTCCTAGCAGCGTCGCTAAGTGCTGTGCATCTGGAGAGCCATCTGTGAAGCCATTCAAATAGCCTTGAGTGTAGCTACTTCCTTCTCTGATTGCAAATGCTGCTATGTAGACAGCACCCAGTATCATGCCTGCTATGAAGCCTGTAGTACGCTGTATCGCAACCTTCCCTGCGACGATCCCAACCACTATACATAGAACAGGACAGAGGAGGAAGAAACCTAAATATTCCCAAGCGGTGGCAACTGTTACACCACAAAGGGCACCAGCGATCACTCCTGCTAGTAGCGCATATTTCCTGCGACCCGTAGGTAGTGGATACGATCTCTTCGACTTTACCGACGGCTTGCGTGTCATCAACCAGCTACCAATCAGTCCGAATAGTCCACAGAGTAAAGCTATTATGATCATCGGTATGACCACATTATTCAGTGCCATAGATTGTAACGCACGTATACTGATCGTATATGTTTTAGTTGGATCAACTTTGTGCAAGGCGTAGAGCCTTATACAAACGAGGTAGGCTATTCCGGTAATCAGTCCTGTTGCAAAGCCTGTTCTACGCTTTCTCGTTACTTTGCCTGTTGCAGCACCGCCTATTAGGGAAAGAAGGGGAGCAGTTACCAATAGTACTATGAGTCGTCCCGCGATAGTAGATGGGGTAAAGACGGGCAGAGAACAGAGTATGCCAGCGATACATCCTACAAGCAGCGCGAGGAGAAAACCATTACGCGCGAAACGAAACTTACTCTCTTGCTTTTTAGGTTGCGCGGGTTGCGTTGCCTCGGACTGTACAGGTTGTGTTGCCCCAGGCTTTGCAAGCAGTGTTGTTTTGAGTTGGTCGGATGCTAGACGTTGCTGAGCTTGCTCCAATGCAACCGCAAATTCCTGCACATTGGAGAAACGTTGCTGCGGCTCCTTTGCTAATGCTCGCAAAATTACCGCATCTATATCTTTAGATAAAGCAGGGTTGACTTGGCTCGGTGGTATAGGTTCCATATAACGATGCTTGTACATGACTTGATACTGATTGCCTTCAAATGGCATCTTTCCCGTTAGCAATTGATAGGCCATCACCGCAAGTCCATATTGGTCCGTTTCAGGACCAACTCGGCCTTCCCACTGTTCTGGTGCCATGTAACCAGGACTTCCACATATACGTCCCGCTAATGTCGTTTCTCCTGTTCCAGAAAGTGATGCAATGCCAAAATCGGCAAGCAGGAGATTAGGAAATAACGTTTCGCTTTGTCCTCTAATGAGAAAATTTGCCGGTTTCACATCACGGTGAATAATCGCAAGGTGATGAGCGTATTGCAGTGCCTCTCCCGCTTGATGAAGCAGATGTATAGTGACTTGAGGAGCAAGAACAGACTCCGCTGCATACCGTTGTAGCCATGTCTCAAGCGAACCCGCTGGACAAAATGGCATGACCATATAGGCAATAGGATTGCCCTGTATTACCGCCTCACCATAGTCATACAGCGTCAAAATATGTGGATGATCCAGTCTAGCAATAGCTCTCGCTTCGCGTCTAAAGAGGCGAAATGCCTCCTCCGTTTCTGTAGGATTCGTAGCGCGAAATGCGTCGTTGCGAAGCACTTTCACTGCTACCATGCGTTCTACCTGTACGTCTCTTGCTAGGTACACCTCACCCATTCCCCCACTTCCAATCAGGCGACTTACATGGTAACGGCCTAATTGCTGCTCGGTTAATATCATTACGACTTGCCTCTTGCGGTATAGTTTATGGTTGTAAGATACATTCTCGCTGAGAAGAAGGAAGCTTTACGCATATTTATGGTAACGTTACCATAAATAGACAAATTTCTTCTATTATAGTCCCTTGTATAGATATTTTTATAGAAATCGGTACTTATGAGCTATCATGATAATGAATGAACCATATTGAAACAAAATAATACACATTGCATTTCCGTTAAAGGCTCTTGCTGAACAGCAAGAGCCTTTAACGGAAATGCAATGTGTATAAACTAATCTACTGCAATCTCAAAATGGCGTAGCTCGTAGCCTGTCGTCAACGTGTTCCAGCGGATGCTTGGTTTGCTCACGATGCGTAAGCTCTCAAGAGCGAGCAGGCGTTGCAGGAAAATGTCAGTCTCCTGAATGGCGATGTAGGCACCAGGGCAGCGATGTATGCCATCACCGAAGCTCATTACCATTTCGGGGACGCGATCTCCATGTATTTCGCGTCCTGGGCAGACTGCTAGCGGCAATTCGCCGACGATATTTTCATCTGCGTTTGCGGCATCGATCTCAACCGTCACCATCGCATTCTGCGGAATGACCACACTCGTACCGTTCTCTTCAAGTTCGATAGGAGCCGTTGTACGCCGTTGCAGCCGCGTCACCACAGGCTCGACGCGCAATATCTCGTGCAACATCGCGTACCGCTCCTCTTCCGAGGCGACTAGATAGCGTTGACGTAGTTCGGGTCGTTCTAAGAGATGCCATGCTGCAACACTGATAAACTCACGCGTCGTCACCATGCCAGCCGCCGCGAAGGTGATGCATTCCGTCAATATCTCTGCATTGCTATAGTTGTTTGCGAGCAGATGCGAAATCACATCCTGCTTGGGTTTGCGTCTTCGCGCACGAACAGCAGGCATCACGTCCAGCATGAAAAATGCCAGCGTGCGCGACTGATTGACGATCATATTGACGAGCGAAGAGAGACTATGTATGCTCGTGTTCGTCAAGTCGCCGGAAAAGAAGGCTTCGAGACGTTGTGGCAATCCTGGATAACTATTGGTCAAGCCCACAACCTCTGCCGCGACACGTACCGCGAGCGTGATGCTCAATTGACTCAAATCGACCTGCTTCTTGCGCTGCACCTTCTTGACCAACTGCTTCGCCAATCGCTCCATGACCTGTCGATAGTTGTCGCTCACCGCCTTGGGCGTGAAAAAGCGAGCCGTCTGTTTTCTCTGTAGCTGATGTACCTTGCCCTCTTGATACAAAATAGGCTGGTTTCTCATCGTCGGAATATTTGCGAGCAGTTCCGCATTAAAGCCCGCCTGTTTCGTATCGTCGCTGCGTAACACTTCGCGTACCGCCTCGAAACTCCGCACATGCCACACTCCGTCCTTATCCTGCTCAATAGCTGGTCCCTTTGACGGCGCAGTTGGCACTGTCTTCTGCCACGACCACGCACTATGATCAATTGGACACTGTGCCGCACTCTCGGTCTCCGTTGTTGTCGCTTTATTCTCTGGTAAAGATTGTTCCTTTGTAGACTCCATGACATGCTCCCCTTTTTCCTTAATACATCCCTAATACAGAAGGCCATTCCATAGATATGATACATTGTATATCATAAATAAGCGGGGATGCAAGGGGTGCAACCCCTTGACTGGGGTCTGGGGCTGTGCCCCAG
>CAXUGH010000196.1:0-9738 GCA_964250365.1 uncultured Ktedonobacteraceae bacterium | reverse complement strand
CTCTTGTACCCATCTCTCCTATCTCCTTCAAAACTCCGCGAAGGCTGCGTATATCTCCGTTTATCTTTGTATGTCAGGATGCCTTCATCGAGCGGCATTCTCGCATATTTAACGTTTTCGTAGTGTGTTTTATGGAAGTTCGGAGAACTACATGCAACGTAGTAGCATCGTACACAAGTTTGTACTCGCCATCGTCGCCTTGCTCATTGTCGGCGTTGGCGTCTTCAGCATCACGTTGATTGCACGCGCCAAACAAGATGCAAACTCCCCGACCAGCGTTCCCATCAATGGACAGACTGTTCCGTTGCTTAGTCAGGCGAAGTTGCTGAGTGCCACCAGTGGGCAGCAACAGTTGAACCTGTCGATTGGGTTACAGATGCGTAACCAGCAAAAACTGAATATCTTGCTCGCTAATCAGCACAATCCTCATTCGCCCCTGTATCATCATTATCTTACGCCGCAGCAGTTCGCCGCCGAGTTTGGTCCAACTGATGCACAGCAACAGCAGGTGATTCAATATCTGCACAATGCGGGCTTTGTTGTTTCGCATGTCTCGTCCAACGGCCTGCTCATCGACGCGAGTGCCGATGTCGCGCAGGTCGAAGGTGCCTTCTCGGTCAAGATCAATAATTACCAGGTTGGAGCGAGAAAGTTCTATGCAAACGCGAGCGCACCTAAGATTCCCAACTCGGTCTCTTCACTCATCGTCTCGATTGGTGGCCTGGACAACAGTACGCACATGCGCCCTCTGTATCATCTTACATCGCAGAGCAGCAAGAGCGTTACCACGTCGGCAGTAGCAAAACGTGCTATGGCTGGCTTTGGCCCCACCGATCTGCTCGGTGCCTATGATGGTGCCGCGCTACAGCAGGCTGGCGACAAAGGTGCCAATCAGAGCGTCGCCGTCTTTGAACTGGATGGCTACCAGCAGAGCGACATCGCGCAGTATCTACAGACCTATAACCTCGGCAATCCAAGCATAAGCAACGTGCTGGTTGATGGTTCCACTGGTGCGGCTGGTGCAGGTGCTATCGAGGTCGAACTCGACATCGAGGTGGTCGCGGCAATGGCTCCTGGAGCTAGCCAGACGGTGTACGAGGGTCCAAACTCGACACAGGGCGTCAACGACACATATAACAAGATTGTGACCGATAACAAGACTCAGATTACCACGATTAGCTGGGGCGAGTGCGAGACACAATCGGGTGCCGCAGAACTGCAAACGCTCGATGGTATTTTCAAGCAAGGTGCCGCGCAGGGTATGTCGATGTTCTCTGCGGCTGGCGACTCTGGCGCATATGATTGTAACGATAGCAATCTCGCGGTAGACTCTCCCGCCAGCGACCCCAACATCATCGGCGTTGGTGGCACTAACCTACAAACCAGCGGCGGTGCCTATGGTAGTGAGTCGGTGTGGAGCAATCCCAGCGATACGCAGCGCAGTCCAAAGGGTTCTGGCGGTGGCGGTGGTATCAGCAACACCTTCGCACAACCAACGTGGCAGACGGGACCCGGCGTCAAAAATCAGTATAGCAACGGCAACCGTGAGGTGCCCGATGTCTCCGCCGATGCCGACCCTGCAACGGGCTACGCCGTCTATTGTACCGTCTCGGCGGCTGGCTGTCCCTCGACGGGAAGCATCACCGTTGGCGGCACCAGTGCCGCCGCTCCCCTGTGGGCCGGTAGCATGGCTCTCATCAACAACTACCTGCAATCACAGGGCAAGTCGAGTGCTGGCTTTGTCAGTCCACAACTCTATACGCTAGCAAGTTCGCAGCAACAATACCCCCCGTTCCACGATGTGACGAGTGGTACAAACTTGTACTATCCCGCGACGGCAAACTATGACGAGGCGAGCGGTATTGGTTCACCGGACATCTACAACATCGCACGCGACCTTGCCGCTGGTACGGGTGGCGGCGGTGGTACGCCAACTCCAACTCCGACAACGACGCCAACACCTAATCCCACCGCCACAACAGTTCCAACGCCAACGGATACTCCCGTGCCAACAAATACACCTGTACCAACAGACACCCCCCCATCGGGTGGATCAAGCTCTAACCTTGTCCAAAACAACGGTTTCGAGGATGGCGCAGGCGTGTGGCAAGAGTCCTCCGCAGGTGGCTACGAACTGATCGACGCGCGGCATCCACATACCGGTCACTATAGTGCCTATCTGTGTGGATACAGCTATTGCGACGATGCGATTTCCCAGGATGTCACTCTCCCAAGCAGCGTGTCGAAGGTAAGTATCAGCTACTGGTGGCAGGTGACGACAAGAAGTACATCGCAAAGTTGTGATGCCGACCTCACCGTCTCCGTGCTTGACAGCAGTGGTCAGGTAATCGGGCAATTGCAGCGTGTCTGTAACACCGCTGCCTCACTACGCTGGCAACAGAAGACGGTCGATGTTACGAGCCAACTGTCGCAGTACGCAGGCCAGACGGTAACGCTGGTCTTCAATGCACAGTCGGGCTATCTATCGCGCCCAACGTCCTTCTTTGTCGATGATGTAAGCGTGACCGCACAATAATAAAAAGCAAAGATTGCATTTCATGACGCATGCATGCGTCATGAAATGCAATCTTTGCTTTTTATTTCACGATAACCGTCAAATCCATATCAGCGTGAATGGTGCAGTAGAGTTGGTATTTGCCAGGAGTATTGAAGGGACCAAACGACTGAGGAGTACTATCCTGAAACGTGGCATCCTTGATTACTACTGCCCCCGCCTCTATCTTGGGATGAGGAATACCATCGCTACCCCATATGCCATTGTCGATGACGTGTACCTGTGATGTATCGCTGATAAGCGTGAGTTTGCTCCCCTTTGCAATAGTGATCGTGCTTTGTCCGAACGTCGAGTCGGTCATATGAACAGTGTTGGGGGTAGATGTATCACTACCCGCGATACCATCGCATGCGACAAATAAAATGGTGGCGAGTCCCACCAAGATAATACTTGCAATAACCTTCTTCATGAATGTTGTGTTGCTCTCCTAAAAAAATCTGTTCCTAAGAAAAATTATAGAACTCTCTCTTAACGCTGTCTACCTGAACTTTTTTATCGGGTGTACTCCGTACAAGTCCCTAGCATGAATCTGTTGTTTTCCTGTATCATAGCCAGGACACCCGCAAGGGGATACCCCTCCCATACACAATGCGGTCTCCATCACGTCTCGTAATATGGGAGGGGCATCCCCTTGCGGGTGCCCTAGTTGCGATGACACACGAACATTGACCTGCAATATATCGTGGTATACTACGTGCGGATATTGAGAATGAGAGTAAGAATCGAGGCCATTATGCTCAACGCAACATCGGTACAGGCAGTTCACGAAGCGCAGTTCTCGCAGCAGTTTGTCAGGCCATTGTATGAGTCGTATTGTTTCGCCAACCTACCCGCGACGATTGAATTTTTGTTGACTGGTAACGGACAAGCGACGCTGCCAGCCGATGTTCTTGGTACGCTACCGACGCGCTATGACAAAGTGGTCTTCTTTTTTGTCGATGCCTTTGGCTGGCGTTTCTTCGAGCGATACGCCGAAAAGTACGATTTTCTCAAGACGGTGCTGCAACAGGGAGCCGTATCTAAAATAACGTCACAGTTTCCCTCGACCACTGCCGCACATGTTACAAGCATTCATACAGGCTTGCCCGTCGGACAGAGCGGCGTCTATGAGTGGAACTACTACGAGCCACTCGTAGACGACCTGATCTCGCCGCTGCTCTTCTCCTACGTCAACTATGCGGAGGGCGAAAAGCTGCAACGCGACACCGTGAAACGCGCCAATATTCCCCCTAGTGCCTTCTTTCCACAGCAGACATTCTACAAGAGACTTCGGGAACAGGGTATTGCCTCGCACATTCTGCAACACCAGAACTACACGCCCTCGACCTATTCCGACGTGGTGTTCCAAGGAGCGAAAACATATGCCTATCAGACAATCGAGCAAGCGTTATTTTTTCTTGCTGAACTCATCACGGTCGAAAACGCGCCACCTGCATACCACTTTCTGTACTTTGACCGCATCGACTTCATGGGGCACCATGCGGGTCCCTTCTCTAAAGCGTTCGAGCAAGAGGTGGACGGCTTTTTCAGAGCCATGCACGAGCTATTTTACAAGAATATTCAGGGCAAGGCACAGAAGACGCTACTTATCATGACCGCCGATCATGGACAAATCGAGGTCAATCCTAGAACCACGTACTATCTCGATAAAGAGCTACCAGCATTGCAACCGTACCTCAAAACAAACCGTCAAGGGCATTTGCTGGTACCCGCTGGTTCGGCTCGTGACATGTTTCTCTATGTGAAAGATGAAAATATCGACGAGGCCATAGCCCTGCTACGCGAGAAACTGCGGGGACGCGCCGAGATATACGCGACGCGGGACCTGCTGGCACAACACTTCTTAGGACAGGGCGAACCATCGGAAGCCTTGTTAGGACGCCTCGGCAACGTCGTCATTCTGCCCTACAAAAACGAGACCGTGTGGTGGAGTCAGGGAGGCAAATACGATATGCGCTTTCTCGGTCATCACGGCGGCCTCACCCGCGAAGAGATGGAGATTCCATTGCTCTTATTAGCGTTTTAGCAAAATATATAAAATACAAAAAGGATAGAATGTGTACGCGTACACATTCTATCCTTTTTGTATTTTATATATTCTCGTCTCGCCACAAATGGCGCATCTCCTCACTTGTTTGTAGCAACATCTCTAGCGTTCCCTCGGACTCGACGCGACCATTCTTTAGAACAATTATAGAGTCGGCACGTTGCAAGACGGAGCGACGATGCGAGACGACAAGATAGGTGCGCCCCTCAACAGCGAACAGGGATTGCCACAAAGCCTGTTCGGTCTCGACATCGAGGGCACTGGACAGGTCATCGAAGACAAGCAGTTCGGCATCTCGCACCAGCATACGAGCAGCAGCCGTCCGTTGCACCTGCCCACCTGAGAGCTTGACACCTCTACTACCGATAACGGTTTGTAGGCCATGCTCCAACCCTGCAATGTCGCGCTCCATCACAGCCGTTCGGACCGCGCCTTGCAGATCAACCGCCTCCTCTGGTAGCCCCAACAGAATGTTCTCTTGCAACGTATCGCTGAACAGGTGCGGCACCTGTGGCGTATAGGCACTACGCGGCGGCACAAAAAAGTTTGCGGGGTCCGCAACGAGCGTACCATTCCAACGAATTTCGCCTGTATCACACGGCAACAAGCCCAACAGAACGCGCAAGAGCGTTGTCTTGCCCGACGCAACACGCCCTGTAATCACCGTAAGCGTGCCGCGCCGTAGGGATAGGTTGATTCCTTCGATACCGCGCCCCGTATCGGGATAGCGATAGGTGAGATTCTGCGCCTGTACAAGCTCAAGCTCTGAGTCTCGCGTTTTAGCAGGAATGTGTAGCTCTGGCAAGGTGCCGTTAAGGTACAGCGGATGAGACGCGACCAGCGTTTGCACAGGCGCACCCTGTAACAACTTCGCCATACGTTCAAACGAAACGCTTGTCTGTGTGTATTTCGCAAGCATCGACCCGAAACAAGAGGTAAACGCGCTTACATTGCCAAGATACAGCAGGAAGAGCGCGAGATCGCCGACATGCAGATTATTCGTATGCGTACTTAGCGCGACAAAGACCAGAATAAAGCCTGTCCCTAGCCCGACGGTGTTTTGTAACACCGAGTCGATGCCATCGGTAAGCACGGTATCGCGCAACATCAACACGCGCCGCCGTTCGTTCAGTGTGCGAAAGGAACGCACCACTGCTGCCTGTGCCCCCGCTACCTTGATCGCCTGTACAGAGCTAAATATCTCGCCAATGCTGCTACTCACACGTCCCGTCGCTTCTCGACTAGTCTCACGATACTTCGTGAGCCGCCGCTGCATTCTTTGCACAATCGCCACGATACAGGCTAGCGGCACAAACACGAAAAGCGTGATAGCAACGCTGATATGCAGCAAAATAATAATGGCAACAATCGAATAGAGACCTAGCCCTATAGTGGCATATATCCAGCCGAACATCTGCGAAACGTTCTCTACATCATCACGAAAACGATTGATGACCTCACCAGGAGAATCGGGCAGGGCACGAACTCCTGGCAGTTCGAGGATACGCGCGAAAAGGTTACGACGTATAAGGCTCTCCGTGACCATAAGGGAGAACGGACGCACTATTCCGCCCCCTAACGCTATTCCGTAGCGTGCCAGTGCCGCTCCCACTAACAGTGCTAGAAAGAGCCAGAGACCTTCGCTCAGATGCCTGCTTGCAGGAAGGAGATTGAAAAAGCCCTGTATGACGAGACCAAACACGAGACGCGCCAGAAAAAATGGTACTGTTGACACCACACAGCCAACAAAGAGCCACGGACGATAGCGGATAATGCGCCACAACAGTCGATAGGTTTTCATATGGTGATCTTCTCCATTGATGTGCTTCACATCGTGGGGCAGGTTTATCGCGTCCTTGTGCCATATTCAATGGTGGAAGGGCGTAGACAGGAGAGTACGGGTCTGATTTCATCACACCCTCGTCCCCATTGACTACGTTTCCTATCAATTGTATCCATTCCTCAATTCCTTCCACCATTGTCTATTGCTCACAGGGTGTGATGAAATCAGACCCGTACTCTGTTTCTCGATTTCCTCCACCATTGAATATGAACACAAAGACGCGATACATCCGGTCCCTACCGTGATTGTAATAAATGTGCGAAATGTGAGTTGGGATCGTTGGCAAGCTCCTCACGGCTCCCGTATTCGCGTATGCGCCCATTTTCTAATACCAGAATGTCATCGACATGTTGCAGCGTTGAGAGGCGATGGGCGATGATGACGCCTGTGCGTTGCGTAAAGAGTTTACGCGTAGCACGCTCGATAAGGTATTCCGTCGCAGGGTCGAGCCGTGACGATGCCTCATCGAGAATGACTAACCCTGGATTCTTGAGCAACACACGCGAGAAGGCGAGCAGTTGCGCTTGACCAGCGGACAAGCCTTCGCCATTCGCACCAAGTTCGGTGTCTAAGCCATTTGGCAGCGCAGAATACCAGGCAGACAGTCCCAAATCATGAAGGGCTTCTATGATGTGTTCGTCTCGAAAGGATGTATCGAAAAAGGTCAGGTTATCGCGTACTGATGCCTGGAAAAGCTGTACGTCCTGCGTCACCATACCGATACGCTGCCCCAATTGTTGTAGCGATGTTGTGCGAATCGGCACGCCACCAATACAAATCTCGCCAGACTGCGGATCATACAGGCGAAAGAGCAATCGTGCAATCGTCGTTTTACCGCTGCCAGTACGTCCCACGATGCCAAGCAACTTGCCAGCCGATACGCGAAAGTTCAGCGCATGCAAAATCGGCTCGTCCGCGTTGTAGCCAAAGGTTCCATCGCAGCATTCAACGGAGAGCGCACCTTGTGGGAGTTGCGCCTGCTCTTCGCCATCTACGATTGTTGGCTGTGCATGCAGCAACTCTTCGATACGCTGTATACATGCCGTTGCCTGTTGCAAGTCTTGCAACTGTAATTGAATCTGGTCTAACGGGTCAGCCAGATTATCGGTATACCTGAACATGACGTACACTGTACCAACCGTAGCCACACCAATGCTCCATAGATACGCCCCTAGAGCAAGCACTAACGCACTACCGACAATAAAAAGAAATAAGAGAGTTGAGCCTGTAAAATAGGTGATAAATTCGGCTTTACTATTCGCACTTTGCCAACGTCTTATTAAACGGTAGAAGCGCAGCATGATCGCATTCGTCGCTCCATTCGCGCGAATATCCTCCGTGCCAATTAGATGTTCACCGAGAAAGCTAGAGAAGTCGGCACTCGTCTGGCGCAACGCCTTCCATAGTGGTGTCGCGCGGCGTCCCATTACTGTGAGAAAGGCAAAAACGAGCGCGGAAAAGACTGTCATTACAACGCCAACCAGCCAACTTATCTGAAAAAAGAGTATCAACACGCCTACAACCATCAAAGCACTACCGAGCAAGTTGATGACGAACTTCGAGAAAAAGTTCGATAGCGCGTCAACATCACCATCAATACGCTCGATAAGCTCACCCGCTGGATGCTCCTTGTGAAAGGCCATGTCGAGCGCGAGACAGTGCGCCACTAAATCGGCACGCAACTCGTTGGTCGCCGTCCACGCCACGTTCTCGCTCAAATAGATCGCGGCAATCGAGACAACCTGCCCTATGATAGTGACAACAATAAAAAAGAGCGAAGCATAAATAAGAGTGAGCGATGCTCCACCACTCAAAGCGGTATCAATAAAGTAACGCACTATCTGAGGACTGAGCAGTTGCAAACCCACATCAGCAAGCAGTAACAGAGCCATCAACGTCGTTCTGCCCCATTGTGGTCTCAGGTAGGTCGCCAGCAAAGACAGGTAGCGTCTTAAAGGATGCATTGGTGAATACTCCTTTTATTACAGGATTGTCACCTGTAGATACTGTGATGATTGTCAAGAGGCACGTTGCCCAGAGGGTGGAACGTGCCTCTTGACAATCATCACAGTATCTACGAAATTACCACACCTGAATTTTTACTCTTTCTAACCTACATCAAGGTCATACGTATAAGAAACAAATATATAGTGTGAAAGAGAGAGTACTAACATGGACTGGAATCCTTCTATCGAGCAGGAACTACAGCGTATTCCTAAGAGCCACGCCTCGTACAATCCCCAGGAAGAGGAATACGGCTATCGCGCACAGCAGTCACAGTCACAACAAAATGATTATAGCACCCTCTATATGCAAGAGCCTATTTCCCAATACACTCCGCAAATCTCCTCTGGAGAACGCTTAGGCGCATTTATCAGCTACCTTTTTGTATGGCTTTCAGGGTTCGTCTTCTTCTTTCTGTTCGCGGAGAAGCAGAAGCGCTTTGTGCGCTTCCACGCTCTGCAATCAATGCTCTTCTTCGGTGGATTGAATATTGTAGGCGTTGGGCTTTTCGCGTTTATATACTTCATCAACCGTGCAAGCTATTATAGCTTTGGGATTCCTTTTCATATGATAATAGCTCAAGCATCAATTTATGTGCTAATAGCTCATGTGCTAATAGCTGCTGGATGGGTTGTTCTGGCCCTACTTTTCGTAACAACGGTTGCAGGCTGGATTATGGGCATGGTACACGCGTTGCAAGGTCGCTACTACAAATTGCCCTTCGTCGGCGATATCGTCGAACGCTTTATCAATCGGCAAGGGTTGCCGAAATAACTCTTGATGAACAAGCAAACAAAAATCCTGTACCCGTATTGAATACGGGTACAGGATTTTTGTTTGTTTATTTCTCCTCAAGTGCCCACTTCCCGATCATAGCGATGGCGGCATCGTCTATCGGCGGATGCTGGAGACCGGCTCGCACGTCGCGGTAGTAGCGTTGCAGGGGCAGCGACATTGAGAGGCTGGCGGCACCAACGAGGCGCATGGCGATATCGACGATCTCGACAGCGTAGTTGCTCACAAGATATTTCGCCGCCGCGAACTGGCTGGCGGGTATGCTATCCGGCTCTGCGCTGAATTGTGCCGCGATACCATAGAAAACCGCGCGGCTCTGCAACAGTGCTAGCTCCATACGTGCCGCCTTGTCTTGAATGTGGGGGACGCTGGCAATCGGTTTGTCGAGCGAGCTTGGTTTGCGCTTGCGAGCGAAGGCGATAGCCTCGTTACGGGCCGCCGTTGCGATACCGAGATAGACGGCGGTTGTCGGAA
>CAXUGH010000195.1:5329-9790 GCA_964250365.1 uncultured Ktedonobacteraceae bacterium | reverse complement strand
GTGTGGACGTGCAATACGCCAACTCCACCAGCGGGACACCGGTCCAGCTCTACGATTGCAATGGCACCAATGCCCAGAACTGGACGGTCGCCTCAAACGGTACCCTACAGGCACTCGGGAAGTGTTTAGACATCATCGGCAATGGCACCGCTCCGGGCACCAAAGTCCAGTTGTGGGACTGCAATGGTGTCGGTGGTCAGCAGTGGGTCCCACAGGCCAATGGCTCCCTGCTCAATCCCCAATCGGGCAACTGTCTGGATGATCCAGGGGGCAATACGGACAACGGCACGCAATTGCAGATATGGACTTGCAACAATCTCTGGCCCCAGGTTTTTCAACTGCCCTGAGTTTGTGCAAAGTACACTCAGAACTTAAAAAATTCTGTGAGATGTACATTCCAGGTTCTACATACTCATCTGAGGCAAGGCAAAAGTTGGTACCTCAGGTAAGTATTACGATTGGAGGTAGAGCTACGCTGGCTGTATGACAGCCAGCGTAGCTCTACCCATAAAAGCAAAAATTCAATTCAGGCTCTTAACTCAATTAGTATTGCTCAATTCGCGACGATTTTGTCGGTTTCACCTTGAAATCTGTGCTCTCGGCAATGACGTATGTGAATGCTAAGTACATAATCTTACACATTTAATAATTTCCATCGACCTACGTCTCTCTTGATAGAAGAGAAAAATCTCTCCTATCAAACTGCTAACTGAACAACAATAAGGTTCAGAGAAAGATAGCGTAGGTGCGCTGATGATTGCATTCGTAGTAATGTTCTTCGTTCTCTCAATAGCCGCAGGACTTCTCATCAATGTGTACCTGTATAAACATCATGCCCTTAGACCTGTCCATGTACGACAAGAATACGTGATTGACGATCAATTGTTCTCGCATTATAGCAATACAAACACGGCAGATTTGTGGTACTCGTAAATAATATGTTGATTGTCAAAAAACCTTGCTGTCGGCAAGGGTTTTTTGACAATCAACATATTTAGGGTGCAAGCCTCTCGGCGAGATATTTTAAGCTCAGGGGATAGCGATATTCGATGGCGGAGTGTGTTGCATCGAACAACTCAAAAAAAACATCCTTCACGCCTATGCGCTCTAGCGTTTGCCGAAATGCCTCTGCTCCTAAATCGAGAAAGAATTGGTCGCGCTTACCCGCGTCAATATAGATAGCTTTCATGGTACGTAGAGAATCGGCATGCTGCGGAGCTATACGCACGGGGTCCCAGGCAAGCCAGCGTTGCCATATCTCTGGTAACAATTCGCCCGTTTGTGTGTTGTAGGGAAGATGAATTGTACCATCAGCGTCGGCGGAATAGCATGCAGCCATACACCAATCGTTGAGCAGAGTTGCGTCGCTCTCCTTAGAGAACCCAGGGCGGCTACGGAAATCTTGCCAGAACTCATCGAACGATCCATTGTAGTGATTACGTAGCGTGCGTACCGATTGACGAAAATCTGGTAGATAACAAGTCTCGAATAGAGAATCCCCGGCATGCGTGGCAAGCCCACCCCATTGATCGGGTCGTAGCATAGGCGTAATCATCGCACCATAGCCTCCGCTTGATTTACCAGCAATGCCACGATGGTCGCGCTGTGGCAACGTGCGATAATGAGCATCGACCCAGGGCACAATTTCATTGCACAGGTACGTATGATAGCGACCAGTGGCTGGCGAGTCCACGAATTGACTACCACCATAGGAGGTCCAGCAATCCACCCACACTACGATGCTGGGCGGCGTTGCCCCATCGGAAAATAGTTCATCGACTAATTCGGGAAAGGTCTTTCTGAAGGGCGAACGATTGCGCCACATATCAAGCTGCCCCGTCAAACCCTGAATCATATACACCGTTGGGTAGCGACGTGTTGGGTCAGCATTGTAGCCAGGAGGAAGATATACCCACAGAGGACGCTCTGAGGGATCACCGAGTGCATTATCTTTTAGCACCTCGCTAGCAAATACGATTTCATCAAACTGACCTTGCAAAGTTATAGACCAGGGAAGCATTATTATTTTCCTTTTCAAAACAGCGGTAAGGCATTTTTTCCATGCACATACAAGCTGCTACTAAGGCTCTACATCTATAGCAATAGGAAGGGAAGTGCGTGACCACTCTGTCAAATCATCACTATCACGCGGTGTGTACTTCTCCAAGACAATACGACGGGCAAGCGCATCTTCCTCGCTATCCGTTACCAGCCGTGCCTTGCCAACAAACTGTGTATCGTGAATTTTCACCTGCACATCAGGAAGATGTCGCACGTTTTTCACCCAATCTGCCTTCTCACGACCGCCTGAGAGGAGATAGAGCGTCTGCCCATGCAGTGCAAACCAGATTTCAATCGTATGGAGCTTGCCCGAAACACGTCCTGTCGTCGTGAGATAACAATAGTTGGCATCTGCAAAGCGACTCAAGTCAATTGTCATAACACATTCCTCCTTCATTGATCTCAGTGAGACGTAGCACCTCTACGCTCAAATAATTCAGATGAAACCCTTCCAATGGAATCACTACTGTTAGCATTAGTACAAGTACAGCATATCACGCATACAACGCGAATACTACCTTCCCGAAATCTAATGCATAACTTGCAACGCGACAAATGCATCTGATACAATGCTAGAGTGCCTCAGTAATGAGGATGAACAAGACAACTAGAAGAAGATTTTGTAGAGTTGAGATGAAAAACAAAGTTGGAGGATACTGTGAACAATTCACCAGAGGACAAAAGACCGCCAATTACAACAACAGACGCAGGTATTCCCGCGCCTAGTGACGAATACTCACTCTCTGTCGGTCCTAATGGACCGCTCCTGTTACAAGACCACTACGTCATCCAAAAGATGGCTCAATTTAATCGTGAACGTGTGCCTGAGCGTGTTGTACATGCGAAGGGTAGCGGTGCCTTTGGCTATTTTGAGGTGACGGAGGATGTGAGCCAATGGACACATGCCGCCTTCCTTAACAAGGTTGGCAAGCGTACAAAAGTGCTGGCGCGTTTCTCCACCGTCGCAGGTGAGCAAGGTTCGGCTGATACTGTGCGCGACCCACGCGGCTTCGCGCTCAAGTTCTACACCGAGCAAGGCAACTACGATATGGTTGGCAATAACACGCCCATTTTCTTTGTGCGCGACCCATCGAAGTTCCAGGACTTCATTCGTTCGCAGAAGCGCATGCCCGATAGCAACATGCGTAGCAACAATGCACAGTGGGATTTCTGGTCTCTGTCGCCAGAGTCGCTTCATCAGGTGTCGTTCCTGATGTCTGATCGTGGTACGCCGCGCACCTATCGCAACATGAACGGCTATAGCAGCCACACCTTTATGTGGATCAATGCGAATGGTGAGAAGTTCTGGGTCAAGTACCACTTCAAGACGGAGCAGGGTATCGAGAACTTTACCGATGCCGAGGCAAAAGCTATGACCGCAACTGATCCCGACTATCATCGCCGCGACCTGCGTGAAGCGATTGATAAAAAGGATTACCCCGTATGGCGGCTCGAAATGCAGATTATGCCGTTCAAGGATGCGGAAAATTATCGTTTTAACCCCTTCGACCTCACAAAAGTCTGGCCTCACAGCGACTACAAGCCGATAACTATCGGGCGGCTGGTGCTTGATCGCAACCCTGAGAATTTCTTCGCAGAGATCGAGCAGGCATCGTTCGAGCCAGCGAACATGGTTCCGGGCATCGGTCCCAGCCCCGACAAGATGTTGCTTGGTCGCTTGTTCAGCTATCCTGACGCGCACCGCTATCGCATTGGCACCAACTACCTGCAACTGCCAGTCAACCAGCCAGAGGTCGAGGTGCATAGCTACAACAAAGATGGCGCGATGATGTATCGACATAGTGGCAATCAGCCCGTCTATGCCCCCAATAGTTACGGCGGACCAAAGGCCGATCCCGAACATTATGCTGATCCGGGCTGGGCTTCAAGCGGCGAAATGGTACGTAGTGCCTACGCGCCACATGCCGAGGACGACGACTTCGGGCAGCCGGGGACGCTTTATCGCAAGACGCTCTCCCCCACCGACCGAGAGCATCTCGCCAACAACATCATCGGTCACATGAGCCAGGATGTCGAGCGTTTCATTCAGGAACGCGCCGTCAACCTCTGGTACAAAGTTGACCAGGAACTCGGCGAGAAGATCGCGCAAGGGCTTGGTCTTGCAAGCAAGACGGCACAAGCTGCACCGGCTGATTAAGCCTTATAGTAGAGAAAACAAATGCAGTACGAGACCGCTGGTCTCGTACTGCATTTGTTTTCTCTTGCCCTCTACTTGACCTTTGTAGTATGATTAAGTTCGAGCTGGCGTAGCTCAGTGGATAGAGCGTCCGCCTCCGAAGTGGAAGGCCGTGGGTTCGACTCCCGTCGCCAGCATAGATGTGTGAACAAGAGGGTAAGAATCCCGGAAAAACCGCGGGGTTTTCACGGTTATTTACCACA
>CAXUGH010000195.1:3217-5319 GCA_964250365.1 uncultured Ktedonobacteraceae bacterium | reverse complement strand
CTTGTTCACACATCTATTCCGAAACCACATCGCCCAGTTCGGGAATCTCACCTTCGTTCTGCACATCGAACAGTTTTGCGAAGTCGGGTGGTAGTTGAGAACGCACATCATCTACCTCGCCAATGGAGACCGCCTCGCTCAACAGACCACATACGACGCGTGCATGGAACGTCGCGTCGGCTAGCTCCACGCCCTCGCGCTCACTGATACGACGAAAGAACTCATCGAGGCCATAGCTATCACCAATACCTGCATAGCCCGGCTGAAGATACAGCGCAATCTCCTGTGGCAGTTGCGCCGAAAGTTGTTCGGCCTCGTTGCCCTGTAAGCGACCTGCGAGGGTCTCAAGCGTTGACTTTGTTGCCTTCTCCGCCTCGTCGCTGGATGCAAGGCGTGCGCGATGACGAACCTGGGAAATAAACTCTTCGTATTTCATGTGTATTTTCCTCTCTTTCATATTTTCGCATTGCTAGTATTTCGCTTATTAGTACGGAAAAGCGAGCGAAAAAGTTTCCGCAACGTACTTGTTCACAACATTCTGTGATGCAATACACAAATATGGGACATATGACACGTCCCAATAATGGCACTGCTCTCATATACTTATATCAGACAAGCACGTATAAAAAGCTCTTGATCCAATCTATATATTGATACAAAGGTGGTATACACAATGAACAGTGATATCGCAGCCCCTTCTCAATCTGCTCGCATCGCTCAACTCTTTCTCGTCCTTCATGCTGCTCTCGCAGCGTGGGCAGGTATCTCTACGTTAATCACGACTCACACCTCTCTCCTCAATTCACCATTCGCGGAATACAATTTCGCGGTCGCTCTCCTCACAGTGGTAGCAACTATAGCGAGTAGAAGGTATGGTCGTGCATGGCTGTATATCGCTATACTAGTATGTGCAGATACAATCTTTTGCGGCTTTCTCTCACTGCTTGCACTTGGCTTAGCACACGATGGCTTAGTTCCAAATGAGCCGCTACCCGCCAGCGTAATTCAGCAATTAGCGCAAGAGATACTCCCTTTGGGAATAAGAGTAGTAACAGGTACCGCCATTTTTCTATTGAGTATTGTTCAACTTTTTATGATGTTCGCAGCTTATCATTTCGCGAGAAGTAGCAAGAAACAAAAAAAGAGATGAGATAGTCTATTGACAATTTCCTATTGATTTGCTATATTCTCAATCGGAAATAATAAGTAGAGGAATTTATTATTGTACTATGATGAATCAGAATAATGGCAATCAACCAGGAATGCTGCGACGCAATTTTATCGCTCAACAGCAGACGATGCCGCAGCCACTTGTATCTCCTCTCCAATCATTTCCCAATATCAACACGCCTAACACACCGTTACCCCTTTCTATTGCGCCAACACCGCAAGCACCAGTAATTCTATCAGTTAAGAAAAAAAAGGTTTTTCGCATCGTAGCAGTCTTACTTGTGGTAGGTTTAGGAGTAGCGATGTATTTCATCTGGCACACCTCACCTTCGTCTACCATTACTACATCTACATCAGGCGTTAGCCAGCAGAATTTTTCTACAGGTGGAGGGACTTCCGCCTCGACAACAGATGGCATCAAGGTGTACGTTGTGGGCGCCGTCAAAAATCCTGGCCTGTATACATTAGCAACTGGGGCACGCGTCTACGATCTTCTACAGGCCGCTGGTGGACCACTCCCAAAAGCAAATCTTGTAGCAATCAATATGGCGGCAAAACTGAGCGACGGACAAGAAGTATATGTTACACTGATCGGTGAGACACCACCTACTTATGTTGGAGGGGTGCCAGGACCCGGAACTGGCAATACGAGCGGTAGCAATACGAGTGGCAGTAACACAAGTGGGCAACTCGTCAATATCAATACAGCAACGGTGGATGAGTTAAGTCAGAGTCTACATATCAGCAAAAAATCTGCACAGGCCATCGTCGATTACCGCACACAACACGGCGACTATTCAAGCGTAGATCAATTAGCACAGGTGGTTAGTAGTAGTGTTTATAACAAAATAAAGGCGTCATGTACCGTGTAAAAGAGGGAGATAGGGCTGGGAGACCGCAACGGGGGGCCCGGAAGATTTGGCATACCATTT
>CAXUGH010000195.1:0-3207 GCA_964250365.1 uncultured Ktedonobacteraceae bacterium | reverse complement strand
AGCCCTAATTTACCGTTTAAAATCGGGCTATATGGGTGGGAGACCGCTAGGGACTCCCCTACATTTTGCCATACCCTATGTGTAGGGGAGACCCTTGCGGTCTCCCTGACCACAATGATTATCTTTGACTATTGAGAGCGAGACTAAATATGGCAATAACGAGTGGTTTTAGCCTTTTGTTGAGCGGTGTGGTGTGGGTTGTTTGCGTTCTCGTAGGTATGGGGCTAGGCATATGGACGGGAAGGCCGATAGGAACGCTACTCGGCTGGATGATTGCGAACTCATTAGATGAAAGCATGATGAGAGGAGGTCGCGTCGGTCAACAATTTGGACGTTTCTTTGGTGTGCTTATCGGAGTTATCCTGGGTGTCTACGCAGCCGTTCGTGTCACCGCCTATATCACGCAAACGATTCATCCGTAAATTATCTCTCTATTATTGTTCTTGTAGTGTTTTCTTGTAGAGCGTCTCTATATGCAGAAACAGCAGGCCGTCGGCCTCAACTTACATGGGCTAACTCTCGTCCTAGTAGCGGTTGCATGGATTGCAGGCATTTGGCTCGAATCGCTACTCCCCGTACCTGCGTTTGCTCTTCTCGTTGGTGCGGCTCCATCGCTCGCATTTGTCTTACTCCTCTGGCACAATCCGCGAAGTCGGCTGATTATGCTGCTACTCGCCTGTCTTTTTCTTGGTGCGTACCGCTATACACTCTCATCATCAACAAACGACCCACAGGCAATTTCTGCTTTTATCGGCGAGAAGGTGACGCTTCTCGGCACGGTTGCCGATGAGCCAAAGGTACAGAGTCGTAGTCGCACACTGGTCATCACTGTGACACAAATTCAAAAAAGTGGAAGTACTTCATGGCAGAGTGCTGACGGACAACTCTCTGTACTAACACTCGGCACAGAGATTGAAGACCCATATGGAGCGAACTATGGTGATAGCGTTGAGGTGCAGGGAAAACTTGAAGCACCATTACCAATCAACCCGACTAATATCTTCGCTTCTATGGCCTTTCCGCGTATGTCCGTCCAGTCTCATCAAGGCAACCCTACTATTGCGTTTTTCTATTCCCTACGTGTTACGCTTGCAACAATTCTCGCACAGGCACTACCTCAACCCGAAGCGGCACTGCTCATCGCTATTCTCCTGAGTCTACGCACACCCGCCCTCAAGCCGCTACTTGCCGCCTTTAACGCAACGGGCTGCGCCCATCTTATCGCGCCATCAGGTTTTAAGGTTACAATTGTAGCTGGCCTTATCGTAAGCAGCACAAAAAGACTATACGAAAGACAGACCCCTTTACAAAAGCTGCTTCCCGCACAACGACGTGGCAATTGGCGCAGAGCATTAGTGACCGCTTTTGTTGTGCTAGGTATTGTTGTCTATACGCTACTTAGCGGTCTCAGTCCTGCCGCTATTCGCGCAGGTATTATGGGAATACTACTCGTTCTTGCACCTCGTATCGGACGCGTCTACAACATTTATACTTCACTTGCACTGGCTGCCCTCATAATGACTGCATTCGATCCATTTCTTCTCTGGGACATCGGCTTTCTGCTCTCTTTTCTTGGTACGCTGGGCATTGTACGGCTTACACCCTTTTTTCAACGATGCTTGTATCCGCTTGAACGCCTCCCATTTGGGCAACAACTTACAGAAATTTGCGCCGTCACTCTAGCGGCACAAACCGCGACACTTCCCCTTCTTGCAGTAGACTTTCACGAGATATCCTTGATAGCACCTATTACCAACCTTTTGACCGTACCATTGCTAGGTTTTCTCTTGATGCTAGGCACGCTCATTTGTATTGTGGGGCTACTCTCTATGCCGCTAGCAACGGCTCTTGGTTTGGTCGCATGGCCTTTTCTCTTTTACATGCAAACAGCGGTGTCTTGGTGTTATACAGTTCCATTCGCGTACCTTAACGTGGGGGACTTCATCGGTATTATCAACGCGGGGGACTTCATCGGTATTATCGCCTGGATTTACTATGGACTGCTCCTACAAGCGAACTATTATCTTCAACGACGACTAAGTTGGCTAGCAATAGGGACAGGTCATGGTCACGCACACTTCTTGCCCTGGTCGCCACGCACTATATTGATCGCACAGGTATGTATGGCGTTGCTCATCATAATGGCAACGGGCACAACAGCACTCGCAACGCAGTCTGGTGGACGCCTCACAATAACATTTCTCGATGTTGGACCAGCAGGTCAACCGTCGCAGGGTGAAGCAATTTTGGTCCGTACACCCGATGCGAAAACGATTCTCATAGATGGTGGGCCGGATGCTACCTCGCTCTCGCAGGAATTAGATTCACGCCTTCCATCATGGCAACGTACTCTTGACGCGGTTATTCTTACGTCGCCACACGCAGAACATCTTAATGGGCTACAGGACATCGTGATGCGCTACCAGATTGGCGAGGTGATTGATGTAGGTATGCTCCATCCCAGCGCAGCCTATGCCTTATGGCGTAGAACGATCAGCGAACGTGCCCTTAACTATATTCCAGTAACGCAGGGAACAGTTATTAGAGTAGGAACTCAGGTCGCACTACAAATACTCTGGCCTTCAGCACATTTGCATAAAGGCACAGACGAAGTACGCGACAATAGTCTGGTGCTGCGACTCGTGACGCCAGATGGTAATGTACTGTTGCTGGGAGCAGCGACGCAAAGCAAATACGCACTTGCCGGACTATTGGCCTCTCTTCCCCTCAACTATCTACAGGCTTCACTCGTACAAATAATAGGAGAAGTTGATAAGCCGTTTCCGAGCGAGCTAACAGAGGTGCTACAGCAAACACAGCTTTCGACACTCGTCATCACCCCTGGTCCCCTCGGCGCGAAATTGCGGAAAAGTGGCAAGTCATCACTCATTACGCTGCCATCTTCCCTATTGTCTGCTACTGGAAACGCCTCATCGGTGCGTATACTACAAACGGCACAGATGGGTGCTATAGCGTTGATGGGAAACGGTGGCAGTTGGAATATTCATTCGACCTGATGCTAAACAGCACAACCGCTAGGGCCAGGGCACCCGCGAGGGGATGCCCCTCCCATACACGAATGAGCTTAGGAGGACAATCCGTATGGGAGGGGCATCCCCTTGCGGGTGCCTTGGCCCTAGCGGTTGTGCTGTTTTGCATCAAGTCGAATGAATATTCCAACTTCCCCCGTTTCCCGTTAAAGCTGTA
>CAXUGH010000194.1:0-9893 GCA_964250365.1 uncultured Ktedonobacteraceae bacterium | reverse complement strand
CATTTAGACCGTGAATGGGGGTTAGCAATTGGCGTACTCGTTGTAGGTCTCCATCCCCAACGGGCGTCCTCAACCATTTAGACACTAGGTTTTAAGGGCAGGGTTCGCAAGAACCCTCGGTCTCCATCCCCAACGGGCGTCCTCAACCATTTAGACTGCTACCCCTGTAGTATAGCACTAGAAGCCCATTCACGCAAGCGTTTGCGAGAGGCTCCCAAAAAGGAGCATTTTGGGGTTCTGAAAATACCTCATTTTTAGCCCAAATCATCCTCATTCCTCTTGAGAAGCCATGCGAGAGGCTCCGTGATGATAGCTTTGAGCGGAGCCTCTCGCGGCTGAGCTTAGATGATATATATGTATGCCTTTTGTTGAGTATTATACCATACCGAATTTGGGGATGTATAATCTTGCACGTATATAGATTGTAGAGAACCATTTTATGCACAAGGTGTTTTCAGGAAGGGATGTATTCATATGGAACAACCTCCGCAGAATAGGCCACGACGCAATACGCCCAATGGTTCGGGGCTTGCAATAGGTATTGCCATAGGCGTTGCGCTTGGAGCGGCATTCAACAATCTTAGTTTAGGTATTGCTGTGGGCGTGGCGATTGGACTTGTGTTCAACGAGATGAACGCTCGCAGGAATAGACCTTAACAATAACCTAGAGGATAGAGAAGACGTACTCATTGGTACGTCTTCTCTATCCTCTAGGTTAAAAGACTAATTCCCACTCTTCACCCGTGCGAGAATGGAGAACAGGCCACCGATGACGGGACGTGCCTGGAAACCGTTCTGCGTGTCGGCAATGGTATCGTACCAGTCCGTGAAGGGGACGCGCGAACTGGTGGTGTTGGCAAATGCATAGAGCGAGTCTACTAAGAACTGTCGTAAGTTGGGATCGGTGGTTGAGGCGGCGGTCCACATCTCCCAGTCGGCTTTAGTATAACTGTGGCGGTTGTCGAGCGGAATACCGTACTGGTTTTCTCTGCCGCTATACCATGCCGCCTCCTCCTGTAGCACCGAGGTTGGGACGAGGTTCAGGCCGAGCAGCTTGTCGGGGAAGGCGTTGTATTTCAGGCTCCATGTCCCATCCTGATCGTAGGCCAGTTTCAGGTGTTGGTTCGAGGAGTCTTGCGATTTCGTGACCCATTGACTAATCAAACTACTCGCCTGCCCACTATAGTATTGAGCGTCGCCGCTATTGCCTGCGAAATTAGCGATTTGTCCCATCGCGCCGACTCCCAGAATACCTTTCAGGGCGAGGTTTGAACTGTGGGCGATAAAGCCTGTGAAGTCGTCGGTCTGGTTCTGGTTCGCTGGATCGAGTGTGTTGGGTACGAGGTAATCAGCCCACTGCTTGAGAATTTTGTAGTGCGCGTTGGCATAGGCGTTGGCATCGCTGGCACTAGCTTGATGGAGGTAAGCAGCGGTCATAATCAGCATGTTCGCCGACTCTTCGATAGGCATATCCTCCTCGTTGCCATCGTTGTGTCCAGTCGCATTGGGGTAGTGCGAGCCGAGATCGTGGACGGCGAACGTCTTGGGCCAGCCGCCGCTCTCCGAGTAGGCAATAATGGGATCGAGCAACAGACGAACTAGGTATGGGTTGGTGTAGTAGAAAACAGGTGTGCCAGGATACACCACGTCAACCGTCGAGACGTTGCCATCGCTGCTAATCTCTTTGAGGAACAGCCAGGGCGCGTTGCTTGTGCCCACAAGTTCCACACCGCCGAACGCCTGTCGAAGAGCAAGCGAACATAGGGCTGCATAGTTTGAGCCGTTAGCCTGAGTCGCTGCAGCCGTGATACTATCGTCCAATGCATTTGCGCGATTCAGAGCTGCATCAGCATCATCGTAGGCGAAGGCGAGCATAGCCTCCCAGCTTGACCAGTAGGATTGCCAGAGCGAAGAGACATTGTTGCCGAGATAGCTCACGGCTGGCTCGCGTACATGCCCCAGCACAAACACGGCTGGACTATTTGCCTGTCCACTCACGGAGCCGAGATCGTAGCTGAAGGCGAAGACGGGCCAGTGATCATTGATGGCGCGTGGCTTGTTGCCATCGACACTATTGTTGAGTGTGCCTTGACTGACGGCTAGCGAGCGCACATCGCTATCGGCACCAATCTGCGATGTGACGTTGGATTGGCTATTCGTCGCCCAGACAGCGGTGCCCCATGATGGATAGTCGTTGGCTTCGGCGAGCGTTTGTGGTGAGTTGGGAGTGACGGTAAGGGCGGTCAAGTTGCCATTGGAATGCCCCACTTGTTCGCTGTTCCAGGTGACAAGCGTGTTAGAGTCGCCATGCGCCCATTCCGCCGAGATGTCGAAATAGAGTTGCACGCTGTGATTGTTGCCATCGTTGCTTTGCGCCTGCGCGAAGATATAGCCGAACGGTATTGAGAGCCGTTGTATATCCGTTGCCTCGACGGGCGATAGGAAGTTGACGTTGAGCGTCACGCCGCCGCCCTGGAAGGTGTAGCGCGATTGCGTCGGCGTAATCTCAAGCTGCGTCTGCGTCATATTTTGCGTTGTACCGATATTACCGGGGGCACCGAAGAAGACGTAGGCGTTGCCATCAATGCGTGCGATACCAGCGATAGCCTTGATACTGCCGGTCCAGAAGGTTGACCATGTACCAGGAGCAACATCGGAAGCCTGCCACGTACTGACATATGGGCTACGCACAATCAACGGTACGGCTGGCGGACGGACGGGGGAGATTGCTGGTGCAGCATCGTGAATGCTTCTGACTTCCGAATCGCTGAGAGCGCGATTGTAGACGCGCACATCATCAATCTTGCCGGGCCAGAAGTCAACTGGTCCGCCTCCCCATTTGGCTCTACCAATCACCGTCTCACCCGTAGCGTTCCATGCGGCGGGTACCGATTGCGTCGCCACCAACGCACCATTCACATAGAGCTTGCTTGTGTTGGCTCCAGCGTCATGCACACCGACGAGGTGATACCAGATGTTCGTGAGCGGTCTGAAGGGAGAAGTCGCGCGAATCGTGCCGCTAGAGGTAGAGTCGGCACCGACGAGGCTGAAAGCAAACTTGCCTCCATCGGCACCTGCGGCTGGATTGGTATACTGTAGATAAAAGCCGCTAACATTGGCACCATCCTGGCTTACAGCTGTTGCCCAGTTGCCATCATTCGCAAGCTGCACCCACGCGGCAACAGAGTAGCTACCTCCTGTGTTGAGAATGCTTTTGTTCGTGTCAACGGTGGTACCTTTGCCGTCGAAGTGGAGGGATGCCTTAACCTTGCCAACCGTCCTTGTTGGATTCCCGTTCAAAGTAGCATTGTTGTTGTTGCCCGAAGTGTCGTTCGCATTGGCACCATTCGCCTCGTCAAAGCCCCAATAGCCCACGAGTCCAGCGGTAACATCTTGCGCCGCCGCCAGCGCGACACCCTGTTGTGTCAGGAGAGCCTCAATAGCTCCCATTGATAAGCCTAACGCACCTGCAAACTTGATAAAATCGCGTCGCCCCATGGTCCCCAGCGTCGATAGCGGCGATGCCTGTTGCTCCTTCATAAGAACAGCCTCCTTTGGCATACTAAAAAGGGCGCATAAGCTTCAAAAATCATAACGCTCAGCAAGAAATCAAACTCTCGTTCAATTCGCATTATGACTAATTGATTATGTAAAGTATAAGGTGTACTATCTCAAAAAGTCAATATTTTAAGAGGCAAAATAGCATTATCTAGTTCAAATCAGTTCAAAACGTTGCCTTTGCGCTTTCTGTGTAGTAGCTTTGATTAGGAAAAGTACAAATCAAAAGGATGTGCCTTACGCTTGAATAGGAGAAAAGAACACAGGAAAAGGCGAAGGAATTAAAAAATCTCTCTTGAGAGTTATAGAATACAGTGTAGGAAATCTAGTTCCTACCAAAAGGGAAATAAGGAGTAACTTATGAACGACAACAACAATGCGAACTACGAAGGTGCTTCGCATGCGGAGGTAGATATGAACGCCTTCAACAATTTCAATCGACAACTTATCGAGGAATTCCGCGCTAATGGTGGCAAAATCAATAGCGGTCAATTCGCTGGTGCCCCATTACTGCTTCTCAACACGATTGGCGCGAAGAGCAAGCAGCCGCGTACAAATCCACTCGCCTATACAAAAGATGGTGATAACTATCTTATCATTGCATCAAAAGGTGGTGCGCCCACTAATCCCGATTGGTACTACAATGTGGTTGCAAATCCCGAAGTCACGCTTGAGGTCGGACCAGAGCGTTTCCAGGCGCATGCAACAGTTCTTACCGAAGGGGAGGAGCGTGACCGCCTCTACAACCAGATGGCGACACAGATGCCTGGCTTTGCTGAGTATCAACGTAATACGACACGTCGTATTCCAGTGGTTGTGTTGAAACGCGTTGGATAAAGGGCGATAAACATGCCTGATCCACTTGTCTACCTTACAGAAGACGAGGTTATTCGATTTAACGAAAGCATTACTGGACAAAAAGGGCTGCTGCGTGACAGAGCAGCCCTCGAAGGTGCTTTGAATCGTCCCAAGATGGCGGCATTCTATCAGCAGGGAGATATTGTTGAGCAAGCAGCCTTGCTGATAGAAGGGATAGCTAGGAAGAGACTTATTTCGATTTACTACATGGCTACGAACACACATCGTTCCATATCCTTAGAGTAAGGGAAGGAAACATCTATGAAATCGCAGAAGAAGGTAGATAAAAAGCCAGTGCCTCAACAAGAGCCGCAGAATAATAAGCCGCAGCAAGAAGTTCAGGTCAGAGAAGACGTATTGCGTATCGCAGAGGAAGTGATCCGCGACTTTCAAAAGGATTTAGACTACCTGAAAGACAAGTAGGGGTCTAATTCATTACACCCTGATTGCCCTTCAGGAGCCAAAAGAGGGTGTAATGAATTAGACCCCTACATTTACATCCCCAGCCGATCAATAATTGCTAATGTGATAATCAGAAAGATGCTCAAGCTCACAATAGCTATGATAGGATCGAGCAGGGGACCGCTAATGAGGCTGCCACGCAGCCTTAGACGCTGGAGAATGTTGGGTAGGGCGAGGCCACAGAGGGCGGCGATGAGCAGGGTGAAGCCGAAGCCGAGACCGAGGCCAACGCTGAGCAGGAGATTCTGGAAGAGGAGTAGCGTCAGCATAACTACGAGTACGCTGGCAAGTACGCCGCCAAAGGTGCTGAGTTGTAGTTCGCGTCCTATGCTCTGCCACAGGTCTCTGCCGTGATATACACGTAGACGCCAGCCAGCGACGCCGAGTGCCTGTGAACTCATACGACCACTTGTCATGAGCAGCATTGGCACTAGACAAAACACACCGTTGAGCGCGATATGTGAGTGCATTGCGATAGCGATGTTTGCGATTGATACGATGGCTGTGTTGCTACGTAGTAGTGAGCCAAACACCTGCGTCAATACGAGAGCTAGAATAAAGCCCGCGATGACGTTGACGCCAAGCCAGGAGAAGCGATTGATTGCGGTGCGCCATGAAAATCTCTCTTCGTCCTCAGACTCCTGCACATCGGCACCTGCGATATCGGAAATGTCCTCGGCCTGCTCTTCGTGCAACACGTCGATTACGTCGTCAACGGTAATCAAGCCAAGCAGGTGATTCTCTTCATCGACAACAGGTATGCCGAGCAGGTCGTATTTCGAGATGCGACGCGCCACCTCTTCCTGATCGACATCGGCCTGAACCTTGATAACATCCGTATCCATCAGATCGCCCATACGCTTTCCTGGCTCTGCTGTGACCAGTTGACGCAGCGAAACTACGCCCAACAGGTGACGCTCGGCATCTACAATATAGAGATAATAGACCATCTCAAGATGCTCCGAGTGAGTTCGCATGTAGGTCAGGGCTTCCTCAACGGTTGTATCCTGCGGTAGCGCGAGTACCTCGGTCGTCATGATGCCGCCCGCTGTCTCCGCACCATAGCGCAGCAGGTCGCGGATCGGCTTTGACTCGTTGACTGGCATGAGGTTTAGCAGTCGCTCGGCGTCAGCATGCGACATCTCAGCAAGAATGTCGGCGGCATCATCTGGAGCCATACTTTCAAGCAAATCCGAGGCGCGTTCGGGGTCGATCTCGTTCAGTAGCTCGGATTGCAGTGGCGTTTCGATCTCGTTCAATGTGTCGGCGGCGGTCTCCGTATCGAGACTACCCAGGAAGGCACCTGCATCTTCTACATCTAGCTGTTCCAGGATATCGGCGATATCGGCGGGATGCAGTTCAGCAAGTTTGTTGTGACTCACATTCAGTTGTACCTGTGGCACAACGCCGCTATTAGCAACCGTGCTGGTTTGTGTTCCTGCACCAGCTCCCACAGCCGCTAACTCACCTGTTTGACCGCTTACACCTGCACGTACCATCTGAATCGGCTCGACGTAGTTCCATGTGATCGTGCGCTCTGAGAGTTGGAGACGCATCACACGGCCTAAAGCATCTATCGGTGCCTCCATACCAAGGCGACGCAACAGGGCACTGAAGCCGATATCGACACCTACCAGACGCGCCGTTTTCTTGATTTGCGCCAATTTGAGATCGTTGATTTTGACGACGCGAATCCCTTGCGTATCCACAATCTGCTTATCTAAGAGGTCACGCCGCAATAACAGTTCGTCCGTTCTCGGTGTATATGCAACAATCTGGCTCTGTGGAATAGTTAATGGGACGCGCACATCCTCTATCGTTTGCACCTGCGACCAGGGAATAATAGTATCGTGCGTGCCTGTCCCCAATACAGGATGTACGATTAGAGCTGTGACGACGGGAAACGTCTCTTTCAACTCGACGCAGACATCGCGCACTACGCCCACGCGTCGATTCTCGCTATCATAGACGCTCTGCCGAAGCAATGCACTCAAAAAGATCATACTCTCACCACCTTCTCTTGAGAATGAGTTATGCCAATAGACACACGAAAACATATTCGTACATCATGTTTGAGTATTCGTAGCTGCAAGGTAGCTACGAATACTCAAACATGATGTATGGTCTTCGTGAGAAATTCAATGCCGTTAAGGGTACAACGAAGCGTTGGCCCATACAGACAACTTGGAAGAAAACACTGGCAGGTGGGAGTTCTTACTCGACATCTTCCACGCTCAAGGGGGGAATACTCATCGAGTAAGGCGGTGCGATCAGACCGAGGGGCTAATCAGGCAAAGCAACCTGTTTCGATGAGGAGTAGAACAGTCCCGCAGTAGGCACATATTTGTGTCCATGCGTACAAGCTGAGACACATAGCACCTACTATGACTAGGGCCAGCGTCCATGTCCTTTACCTCCTAAAACCATCACTTGTAGCGCATCCGAGGGCGTAATAAATTAGGCCCGTACAAGGGAAAATTCTTGTGACCTTCCCATTTCACACGCTTTGGCAAGTGTGGGGATAACAAAAAAACGTTCTAGTGAAAGTATAGCACGCGAGAGTGTGATTCGGCAAATTTGGTAGGACTACATATACATTCCTAACAACATAAATTGCCAATGCCCACAAGGGCATTGGCAATTTATGTTGTTAGGAATGTATACACCCTCTCATACTCATCTAGCATCCTCATAAGCGAGAAGTTGTTTTCGACGTGAGTGCGGCATTGTTTGCGCGAGAGCGTGTGCAACTTGTCAACATATGTAGCTGCACTTGCGCGGTCTCCTGGCGCGACGAGGAAGCCTGTTTCGTTGTGACGGATAATTTCGGAGACGGCACCACGTTGGTAGGCGATGACAGGTGTGCCTGTTGCCATTGCCTCGACGGGCGTGAGGCCAAACGGTTCGTCCCATTCGATGGGGAAGAGGAGGCCGAGCGAGGAACTCATCACTTGCCACAGGGCTGAACGCTCTAACTGGCCTAGCACTGTGATGCTGTCTCCTGCGTCTTGTAAGAGCGGCAGGATGCGCTCGTGATAGTATGTGGAGTCGTAGATACCACCTGCGATTAGAAGATGGCGGTGAGCTTGCTGCGCGATATCGATAGCGGCCTCGACACCTTTTTCGGGCGTGATACGTCCCGCGAAGAGGAGCGGCGCGTCGGGCGAGACTTTTTCGTTGAATGGAATGGCGTTGAGGTCGAGGCCGTTGTAGATGATGGAGTCGAATGGTGTGTAGGGGGCATAGGTTGCGGCACAGGCATGCGAGACGGTGATGAGCGTCAAGGGGTGCCCTACCCGACGGAGAACGTGCAGTGCCTCGTTGATTTCTGGTGATACTGCTGGCAGGTGAATAGTGTGAACGACTGGAATGGCCTGAAGAAGTGTACTACAGGCATAAGAAGGCCAGTCAAAGGCGTGGGCGTGAACGAGATCGAACTCGGAGGAGCGTTGGCGTAAGCGCAGGAAGAGGTCGAGAAAGAGATTTGCCTGTGCGAAGAATCCTGTATCTGTAGGTCGCTCCTGTGTCGGTTCGGAGAAACTTGCAGGTCGCACACTTTCGGGTACAGCAATCTGTTCGATGGTTATGCCTGGAACGAATGAGCCAGTGCGTGCGAACAGCGTGACATCATGTCCACGTTGCTGTAGACCTTGTGCAAGGTCGGCGAGCATGGCCTGTGCGCCACCTGGATAGGGCTGCGCGATGGGCGTCACAAGTGGCGCGGCGAGAGCAATTCGCACAGTCTACGCCTCGCCTCTATAGACAGCGATATTATTTTCGGTCTCGTGTAGCGTTACCTCGTACAGTAAGCCTGTAGGAAAGCCCTGTACAAGTCGCTCCCAGAACTTGACTGCCAGCATTTCTGCGGTTGGAATGACGCCTTCCAGCCAGGGTACGTCGTAGTTGAGGTGCCTATGATCGACCCAGTTGACGACTTGCTCGTTGATGATGCGTTTCATCTCGGTCAGGTTGAGAACCATGCCTGTACGCGGGTCTACCTTGCCTTTGACCGTGACCTCAAGCACGTAGTTATGTCCATGTCCATTGGGATTGGCACATTTATCGTAGATGGCATAGTTTTCGGCTTCTGAGAGTTCGTTGCTCCAAAGTCGGTGCGAGGCACTAAAGGTTGTACGTCGTGTCAGGTAGACCATAATTTTTCCTATTTTACGCGTTCGTGAATAATTCGATGTTGCTGCCGCTGAACATTCTGCCAGAGTCGTCGGCGAGAAAGAGCAATATTTCCGCTAGCTCGTCGGGCGTCATTCCTGCTTTGAGCTGTGGATTCGCTTGCCGTAACATCTCGGTATCAATGGCACCTGGGCTTACCGCACTTACGCGAATATTGTGCGGCTTGCCTTCGACCGCGAGAATCTCTGTCAGGCTCGCAATGCCTGCTTTAGAGACGTTGTACGCGCTCAAGCCGGGGAACTTTTCGACGCCTTTCACACCGGAGAGCGATGAGATAGTGAGAATGACGCCCTGCTTCTGCTCGGTCATGCTACGAAACGCCTCACGACAGCACAGAAAGGTGCCACGCAGGTTGATCGCAATCACCTCGTCCCATGTCGCTGTATCCATCTCGGCAAACGGCTTTACGGCAACGATGGCCGCGCAATTTACCAGGATATCGACGTGTCCATAACGCGTTCGCACCAACTCAAACAATGCCAGTACATCCTCTTCACGCGCTACATCACCCGCAAAGGCGACAGCCTCTCCTCCCATTGCAGTAATCTCTGCAACAACCTCGTCGAGTTGTCTAGTAGTGCGGCTCATCAATGCAACTCTCGCCCCCTGTTGTGCGAAAAGGAGCGCAGTTGCGCGACCAACGCCGCGTCCCGCGCCCGTAACGACAACGACACGATTTTGTATGCTCATATGTATTACTTCTCCTCGTTGTGTTTTCTATTATAACACTCTCCTTCTAGGGGAAATGAAAAGTTGGGGGGGGGGGGGGGGGGGGGGGGGGGGGGGGGGGGGGGGGGGGGGGGCGGGCCGAGGAGGCGTAGTGA
>CAXUGH010000193.1:4703-9928 GCA_964250365.1 uncultured Ktedonobacteraceae bacterium | reverse complement strand
GGATTGTTGCCCAGGATTTGCGCGAAGAGTCCCACAAAGAAGACTGGCACAATATAAATGACGGACATAATGCCCGAAAACATCCCTGCTGTACTTGTAGTTTGGAATAAACTACCTGCGAATAGCCCTAGAGAGACGCTGAAACAGGAGCCTAATAGAGCATAGAGGAGCAGTACGGGAATTTGACCTCTATAACCGCCCTGAATACCAACTACAAGTAGCGTCAATACAAGTTGGTAGCCAAAACCGACGAGCAACTTTCCTAACACCACATCGGTAAAAGATGCTGGCGTCACCATCAACATACGCAACGTCTTTTTCTCTTTCTCCTCAGCAAGAACGCCGGGAACCAGCGACGTACCGACAAGCAGCGAGGTGAGGAGTATCGTTGTGCCGTACATAACAGTAACATCGAAGGTGCTTGTGTTCACGGTTTTCGGCGGATTGATCGTGGCAACAGTGATGTTTGCGGGTGGTTGCGGGCTGGCGGTGTTACGAGCATAATTCGCAATCGCGCCCTGTAATAGCGTCTCCTGCTGATTCGATATCTGGTCTCCGTTGACGAATAGCTGTAACGATGGATGACTCCCCGAACGCAGACTACTATCGAAATCAGCAGGTACCACTAGCCCAAGCGAGTATGATGATTTCTTTTGCATACCGTTAGCACCAAACTCGCTAGCTACTGCTTCAGGCGAGTTAGCATATATAATCCTGCTATCCTGATATGCCCCCTTAATGATCTGCTCGACGTTCGATTTACTAGGATTATAGACAAGCACATCGGTTGTCTTGCCACCTAGCAGAGTGCCAATGCCTAAGAAAAGCAAGGCAAGAAAGATTGGCGATAACAATATACTGAGCGTTGCTTTATTCATCAGAATGTCTAGCGCATCTTTACGTGCGATGGCGAGAATTAAACGTGGATGCATGATTTTGTTCTCCTCATCTCATTTCATTAAGCAGGTCGTATCCCTGCGACCTCGATAAACACTTCTTCCAGTGTGGCTTCCTGCGAATGTACGGCACGGACCTTGCCCTGCGCCATTAGTTGGGCGAATTGAGCTTGGTCGGTCGGGTTATCCATATTGAGCGTCATTTCTTTAAGTGAGCCGTTCTGCATAGCATTCCCACCGAGTGTTATGGACATGACCCGTTGCCCATGATTGAGTTTGAGATTCTGCGGCGTATCATTGGCGACGATAGAACCGCCGACGATAAACGCGACGTGCTGACATAGCTGGTCTGCCTCTTCCATCAAATGAGTAGTAAGTAGGACAGTAGTTCCCTGCTGACACAATTCCTGAATTGTCTGGCGAATATCACGAGCGGAGAGGGGGTCCAGTCCTCGGCTTGGCTCGTCCAGAAAGAGCATTGGTGGCTTATGCAGTAGGGCACGAGCAATCATCAAGCGTTGTCGCATACCATTTGAGAAGGTCTTGACGGAATCCTTGGCGCGGTCACGTAGCCGTACAACGTCAAGCACTTCATCGACGCGCTGTTTTGGCAAACCGTAGAGCCAGCACGAGAACTCAAGATTGAGCCGTGCCGAGAGCCGCTCATACAAGTTTTGATCTTCAAACACTACGCCGATACGCTCCTTCAACACTGCGCGGTCCTTCACAATGTCGCACCCTGCAACGGTTGCTTGTCCACCACTGGGATCAATCTGACCCGTTAGCATACGAATAGTTGTAGTCTTGCCTGCGCCATTGGGTCCTAGCAGGCCAAAGATTTCACCTCGTCGAACCGTAAAACTAATTCCTGCCACCGCCTCTTTTTTGCCGAAACTGCGGCGCAAATCAGAAACTTCAATCATTGGGTCTACACTCATGTTGTTCATGTTTTGTATCTCTCCCTTGTGCCTGTACTCGGTTTCTTACGTTACGAGAACTGTACCATGAGGGCAAGAGAGTTTCTATAAATATTGGCTGAATGGAGTGAAAAGGAGGCTAACAGGAGCAAGATAGGGGGTGAATAGAACGCCGAAACGCTGAATGGAGCGTGCGAAGGGATGAATGGAGCAGCAAAAAGCTATATGGAAGAGGGGCAACGCGCGCACCGCGGGGGGGGGGTGGAGTGGCTACTCTTTCACATCACGCCGCCGCGTTAGAACAATGGCAACAGCGGCGAAAATGATGGCGTAGACAAGCGCAACAATCAACGTATGCGTCCCATCCACGTTTACAAGTGGCGTAATGCCAACAGACAAAACAGATGGCTTGGTAAGTGCTACTGGCATCTGATTGAGGTTAGGGCCAAGAAAGTAGGCGGTAATGTTTAGCCAGAAGTCGCTATGAGTCAGGCGATTCGCCAGCAACATCATGATAACGCCAAAGTTGTCCGCGGCGAACCAGCTGAGCGCGACACTCAATCCCACCGTTAGCGAACGACCTAGTACTGATGCTGCTGTTGTCATAAGAATCGTTACACCCATGCTAATCAAGATTGTAAGCAGGTATGTTCTCGTATCGTCCCAAAACGCTGTGGGCAGTCCATTGAGGGAGTTCAGGTTGCCCGTGATTATGCCCACGAAGGCAAGAGTGAAGAGGGCATTCAGCAGGACACCACCAATGAAAAGCAGAAGCGCAAGAATTACGAGCGCGGTCAACTTGGCGAACAGCAGTTGCAATCGTCCAGCACCACGCGACAGAAGAACACGAATTGTGCCGAGTTGATATTCCAGTCCGATAACCTGTGCGGTTAAGACGATGAGAACAAAACCAACGAAGACGCGGAACACTGCAAGGTTGCTCGACATATCGCTATAGAAGAATTGCGTTGGCGTATGTTGAATGGTATCTTTGATGCTCGATAGAGTGAAGCGCACGAGGTAGGGCAGAAACATGATGCCGACTAAGAGGACGAGCATGATCCATGTTATCCAGCGGCGCGATACTTTGAAAAGTTCACCGCGCACCATACCAAAAAAGCTAGGAGTCGCGGTATGCAATACCTCTCGACGCTCTCTCGAAGAAACGGATACACTCACTGTACACCTCCTGCATCATTATGAGTAAGACGGAGAAAGACCTGCTCTAAATCCTGCACTGCAGGCGTAATAGCATCAGGAGCAAATCCCGCATTAACTAGGAAAAGATTGAGGCTTCGCCCTCGCCCGTCGGGAGTTGCGGTGATAAGTGTGTTGTTGCGTTCCTCGATACGTGCATTTCTGCCCCACACCTGAGTACGAACGAGGTTTAAAGCATCTTGTGGGTGTTCAAGCGTAACCGCAAACTCGCCCTGTCCCTTCACAAGGTCTTCAACCGTTGCCTCGGTAATCAGTTTGCCGAGGTTGACAATGGCGACGCGCGTACACAGTTGTTGCACTTCGGAGAGCAGATGGCTCGACACGAACACGGTTTTGCCTTCGGAAGCCAGACGGTGTAGCAGGTCACGCATCTCGACAATACCAGCAGGGTCTAGTCCATTGGCGGGTTCGTCCAGAATCAGTACATCTGGGTCTTGCAGCAGAGCCATCGCAACGCCCAGCCGTTGCTTCATACCAAGCGAATAAGTGCGAACACGGTCTCTTTGCCGCGCTTGCAACCCGACCATGTTCAACACGGTCTCGATACGCGCTTTAGGTACGCTACCTAGTATAGCACTAGCAGCGCGTAAGTTATCGCGTCCAGACATATAGAGGTAGAGCGCGGGCGTCTCAATCAAGGCACCGACACGCGGCAGAATACGCGCCTTAGAAGTCGCAACGTCCTGCCCCAGTATCTCGACGCTACCAGAGGTCGGCGTAATCAAGCCCAAGGCCATGCGAATCGTCGTAGTTTTTCCCGCGCCATTTGGACCGAGGAAGCCGACTATTTCGCCGCGATACACCTCTAAATTGAGGTTATCTACAGCTAGTCTCGACCCATACCGCTTCGAGAGGTTAATAGTACGTAGAACAACGTCAGCAGAACGTGGCTGTGCAACCCCTGCTGTCGATGAAGTCATTACTTTTTCAACCATAATTTCCTTTTCTTTCAACAAAAATTTAGTAAAGCATATGTGTATCCTAGAGCTTCTACGTTAGAGACACCGCTCGCCCCGCTTTTGTGACAGGAACAAGTACTTTATGTTCAGTTCTATGCTATAATAACGTCGATAAGAAGCGGTATAACTCAGATGATTGTATGGAGACCTGAGCATGTTGCACGTCGAGCGCTTGGAAAAAATTCTAGAGATGCGTCACGCGCTTTCAATCGACCTGCTTGATGTGTCGGCTGGCGAAATCGTTGCCGTTGTGGGTCCCGTTGATAGCGGCAAATCGCTGCTGATTCGTCTGCTATGTGGTCAAGTTCAGCCAAGTGCTGGCTGCATCACGCTAAACGGTCAGGACATATTCAAAACTCCCTCTGCCCGTATGCAGATGGGGCTACTCTTCGAGGAAGACCTGCTCTACGAACGCCAGAGCGTACAGGCCAACATAGAGTTTTACGCGCAGTTGCACAAACTTCCCAAAAGTAACATTGCTGAGGTACTGGCACAAGTCGAACTAAGCGACCAAGCACAAAAGCGGACATCCAAGCTTTCAAGTTCTGCTCAACGGCGGCTTGCCTTCGCACGTATGCTACTGGCACCAGCATCGCTCTGGCTACTTGATCGACCAACACTACGTACAGATTTGGAGACGCAAACGCTCTTCGCAAAACTCATTTCACAAGCCGCACAAGCAGGAAAGGCCATTCTCCTGACGGATGAAGACCTATCATGGGCAGGTAGATTCTGCACGCGCATCATCGAGCTTGCCGACGGGCGCATCGTCGATAACTACACACCTAAACGAGAACAGAGCAATACAGGCGTACCTATAACGCCCGAACAACATATCCCGTTCAAGGTTCCCGCCCGCAAAGAGGATCGCATCCTGCTCTACGACCCCGGCGACCTGCTTTACGCTACCAGTCGAGACGGCAAAACGTTCTTGCGTACCGCCAATGACGAGGCCGCCACTAACCTGACGCTACAAGAACTCGAAGGCCGCCTCATCGGGCGCGGCTTCTTCAAGGCACACCGCGCCTACCTCGTCAACCTACAACACATCAAAGCCGTCATTCAGTACACTCGCAACAGCTATACCTTGCTCTTAAACGATGATAAGGAGACGATGATTCCGCTGAGCAAGCAGTGTGAGAAGGAGTTGCAGGAGTTGCTGGGGTATTAGTGTATCGAAATAATAAGGTGTGGGGGGGGGACCCGGCGCGCGGTGGGGGGGGAGAACCCCGCGA
>CAXUGH010000193.1:0-4693 GCA_964250365.1 uncultured Ktedonobacteraceae bacterium | reverse complement strand
CGTGGGGGTGCAACCCGCCCCTCTGGCTCTGGTGCCCAACACACCTGATTATTTCGATACACTCTCACGTTGGCGCAACACCTCATATAGTGCAATACTACCTGCAACTGCGGCGTTGAGCGAATTGATTTGCCCATGCATGGGCAGTTTTACCAGGAGGTCGCAATGTTCGCGTACAAGGCGGCTCAGCCCCTTGCCCTCGTTACCGACGACGATTGCGAGCGATCCCGTCAAATTCGCCTTGTCGTAGAACGTTTTTGCCTCACCTGCTAGCCCGACGACCCATACATTTTCGCGCTTGAGTTCGTCAATTACACGCGTCAAATTGGCCTCTTGCGCGATGAGGAGATGTTCCGTAGCACCCGCCGATGTTTTGACAACGGTGGCATTGACCTCGGCGGCACGATGTTCTGGTAGCACGATACCATGTACGCCCGCCGCCTCCGCCGTTCGCATTAACGAGCCTAGATTGTTCACATCCTGAATAGCATCGAGAATAAGCAGAAACGGTGCCTCCTGCTTGCCAGCAGCGTAAGCGAGGATATCGGAGACGCTTACGTATTTGCGCTCCTCGACCTGCACCATGCTTCCCTGATGCACGGCTCCGCGACTCAACTGGTCGAGCCGCGAACGTGGCACCACCTCAATCGGAACATGCTGTCGCTCGGCCTCTCGCACAATCGCAGCAACAGGGGGAGCATCGCGCTGGCCCTCAGCTAAAAGCAAACGTTTGACGCGCCGCCCCGCATGCAGCGTCTCCAAAACAGGGTTGCGTCCCCAGATATATTCAGGCATGAACTCTCTCTTCTTGGTGCATATTATATACATTTCTCTATGGAAGAATTATAGCTTTTGCGGGAGAAATGTCAATGAATTGATGTGCCTTCGATGGTAAAATGTGTAGGGGGTCTATGTATCACCTTGTGCAGCAATGAGTTGCCCAAGGATATGATGATGTAGGTTATCCAAATATCAGGAAAGGAACAAGGGATGTACAACCCACAAATAGGCGATTCTTTAGACGCGCTTGATACTCCTGCTATGATTATTGATTTGCCATTAATGGAGGCAAACATCGCAAAATTGATGGAAGTTTTTAGGGGTCGAAATGTCTCGGTTAGACCTCATTTGAAAACTGTCAAATCGCCTGAACTGGCTCGCCTTTTGTTACAAGCTGGCGCGATTGGTGGATGTGTTGCGAAGGTAAGTGAGGCCGAAATAATGGCGCAAGCTGGCATCGAAGACCTGTTGATTACGAGCGAGATCGTGGGTACACCTAAGCTTACACGACTCGTAGCACTGGTAAGAGAACATCCATATGTAAAAGTTGTGGTGGACAGCCTGACAGGGACACAAGCCTTGAATCAGGCAATGCACGATGCAGGGTTACACGCTAATGTGTTGCTCGATATCAACGTCGGGCAAAATCGTTGCGGTGTGGCCCCAGGACAAGATGCATTGACATTAGCAACGGCGATTGGTACCATGAGTAATTTGCATCTTATTGGCGTGCAGGGCTACGAAGGTCATCTGCAACATATTTCTGATAGGAGCGAGCGAGAACAGCTTTGTCGAGCATCTATGCACTTACTCACGACTACGGCGGCACAGTTAAGGGAAATGGGTTTCCCTATCAAAATCGTGACAACAGGAGGAACGGGAACCGCCGCAATTTGCGCCAGTTGCGAAGGTGTTACTGAGGTACAGCCTGGATCATTTATTTTCATGGATACCGATTATCGCAACGCGCTAGGACCGATTTATACCAATGCACTGACTATTCTCTCGACGGTTATCAGCCGACCTACACCCGAAAGAGCCATAGTCGATGCTGGCCTCAAGTCGCTCTCTACCGATAGTGGCATGGCAGAACCGCAAGGGCTTCCCGGTATTACCTATCGACCAGGAGGAGACGAACACGGCATTTTGACATGGCACGAGGATACGCATGTTCCGAGTAATAGACTTGATGTTAGTCAACGCATAGCCTTTATTCCGAGCCATATAGATACAACCATTAATTTGCATGATACATACTATGCCTGTCGCAATGGAAGAATAGAGGCGATCTGGCCTGTAGCAACAAGAGGGAAGGTACAATAACGAACAAAACTCTGTTTTTAAACGCATCTAAAAGAAAGGAAAACTTATGATACGAGGAGACAAAGTATATTTAAGGGTTGTTACCGAAGCTGATCTTGCACTACTCAAGGCGTGGTCGAACGATGCGGACTTTAATAGTGAATATAACTCATTTGGTTTGCAGCCAGCCGATGCGAGAGAAAAGCAATTCGCGGAAGATGGCCTTATTAGCTCACGGCACGGTAGTCTACTCATTGTCACGTCAAATAACGATGATAGTATTGGCTCTATCTCCTATCATCAAGTAAGATACGGACCGAACGAAGGCAGTGTTGCCTTTAATATTGGTCTCAGTATTGCAAGCGAGCATCGCGGTAAAGGCTATGGTGTTGAGGCACAAAAATTGCTCACAAGTTATCTCTTTGCCACCTATCCAGTGATGCGTGTCGAAGCTTCGACCGATGTAGAAAATATCGCAGAGCAAAGAGCATTAGAGAAAGCAGGCTTCACCCGTGAGGGCGTACTTCGTCAAGCACAATGGCGTTCGGGTAGCTGGCATGATTTAGTACAGTATAGCAAATTACGTGGAGAGTAGTGTTTTATAAGGCTGAGTCACCAATTACAATACCAATTCGTGTACACTATAGCAGAACAATAGCATAAAAAAACACCTTGACCGATAGAGAAGAAAGGACTTCCTCATGCAAGGGAACAACAGCTTAAACGGTGTACGCGTTGCGATTGTCGTGTTTGACAATTTTGAGCAGATCGAGATGACTTCACCAAGACAAGCTCTTGAACAGGCAGGGGCGACGATTACCTTTATCGCCTCAAAGCCAGAGGCGACGGGTAGAAACCATGATGTAGAGCAAGCGGATACATTCAAAGCCGATATGACGCTCGATCAGGCGAATCCGATGGACTTTGACGCCCTCATGCTCCCCGGTGGCTCGGTCAACGCCGATCACCTACGCATGGAACCCAAAGCGCAGAGCTTCGTTAAGCAGTTTGATAGCGCGGGTAAGCCAATGGCGGTCATCTGTCACGCGCCGTGGCTTCTCGTCTCGGCTGATCTTGTGAGAGGGCGCACACTCACAGGCTATCCGAGCATACAGGTTGATATTCGCAATGCTGGCGGCAATTATCAAGACCAAGAGATGGTACGTGACCGCAATCTGGTCACGAGCCGCAGCCCTAAAGACCTCAACGCCTTCAATCCCGCAATGGTTTCTCTCTTCGCGGAAAGCAAAGTAACGCGCTAGAAGAAAAGTAAAAAGTGTCTGTGCCCATATGCTGTGCATATGGGCACAGACACTTTTTACTTTTCTTCTGATAAGGTACCGTGCCACAATCTTTGTAGCTCTGATGAGGTCTGTAACAGTTCCTGCAACGTGCCCTGTGAGTCTACATGTCCCTCTTTGAGAACGAGAATAGAGTCGGCTCGTTGTAACACGGTGCGTCGATGCGAGACAACGAGATAGGTGCTTTTGCGCTGGCTAAAGAGGCGATTCCAGAGCATGGATTCGGTCTCTACATCGAGGGCACTGGAAAGGTCATCGAAGACGAAGAGTTCGGTGGCGCGTACAAACATACGCGCGGCAGCCGAGCGTTGCGCCTGTCCACCGGAGAGTTTGACGCCGCGTGTACCTATCATCGTGTCCAGTCCTTGCTCTAGCCCTTCCAGGTCGCGCTCCATCACCGCCGCATGAATAGCACCACTGAGGTCAACTCTATTCTCTGGTAAACCAAGCAGAATGTTTTCTTTCAGCGTATCGCTGAAGAGGTGCGGCACCTGCGCTGTGTATGCGCTATGTGGCGGCACAAAAAAGGTTGCAGGGTCATTGACCAATTGTCCATTCCAGAATATGTCGCCCGTATCTTTGGGTAACAAGCCAAGCAATACCTCTAATAGCGTCGTCTTGCCCGAACCAATACGCCCTGTGATAACAGTCAGTGTGCCACGCTGTACACGCAGGTCGATGTTCTCGATGCCGCGTCCTGTATCGGGATAGCGATAACTCAACCCTTTTGCCTCCAACACTTGTAAATCGTTCGTCTTTGTAGGAACGGTCAACGCTGGTATCGGTTTGCTAAAGTACAGCGGTTTGTGCGCTACCAGTTGCTCGACTGGTGCGCCCTGCAGCAATCTATCCATACGCTGATAGGCGACCTTTGTTTGCCTGTAGTGTGCGAGAAAGATGCCGAAAGAGTGCGTAGAGTCGGTGACGAAGGCGAGGAAGTAGATGAACAGGGCAAGATCGCCAACACCAAGTTGTTTCGCGGAAATGGCCTGTGCTGCGAGAATGAGAATGAAGCCCGTTCCAATATCAACAAAATTAGTAAAGGCCGAGTGCAACACCTGCGTCAGCACAGCGTCTCTCAACATGGCAACACGCCGCGTTTCGTTCAATTTTTGAAAGTGTGCAACAACGTATGGTTCCGCAGCCGCAACCTGAATCGCCTGTACCGCACCGAAGATTTCGCCGATGGCACTGGTGATACGTCCCGTTGCCTTACGGCTGGCACGGCGATACGTTTCTAGGCGATTGCTCACGACCTGTACCGTCGCAATTATGCCAACTAATGGTACAAAGACCAGCAACGTAATCAG
>CAXUGH010000192.1:0-10059 GCA_964250365.1 uncultured Ktedonobacteraceae bacterium | reverse complement strand
GCACAAGAGGGGCGCATGCGGTTCCAGCATCGGCAATACTCGCCACCATATCAGCCATGAGCGTAGGATTGTACGCGCTATGTTCAGCATCTACAACCAGCCAATCGAAGCCAAGACGTGCCAGTAGTCGCGCCTGTTGTGGACTTGGTAGGCTCAGCCATGCTCCTAATGAAGGTTCGCCGCGACGCAGTTTTGCCTTGACATGGTTTGTTCGCATCGGATGTCCGTCCTTTCTCGCTATCTGGAGCCGCGCTTTTGTTTTACCTCTGCCACCCACGTTTGAATGATGGTATAGGCAAGGCTCATCGGCGGTGGCATATCGGGCAGGTTGTCTACGTCAAACCAGAGCGCGTCGTCCAGTTCGTCTTGCTGTAAACGTAGCGTACCACCTGTATAACGTGCAGTGAAGCCAACCATAAGCTGATGTGGAAAAGGCCAGGGCTGGCTCCCTATATAACGCATATCTGTCACCTCCAACCCTACCTCTTCAAAGACCTCGCGCTGTGTACACTCCTCAAGCGACTCTCCTGGCTCGGTAAAGCCCGCGATACAGCTATAGCGTTTGCCCCAGCCGGGCTTGTGCGTGAGCAACATGCGTTCGCCATCATGAACTAACGCAAGAATTGCGGGCGTCACATGCGGATAGGCCGTGTGCCCACAAACAGGACAATGCCGCCCCCATGTGCCCACCTCATCCTGAGCGAGATCACCCGTAACGGGACAGAAGCGACTGGTACGCCGCCAGTACAGCAGTTGTGTAGCATAACCGACGATGCTATAGTTTGTGTCGTCAAGTCGTCCAAAAAGTCCTCGTAGCGAATACTTTTTCCAGTTATCGGGCACAGCAAAATCCGTACTCACTTCACACGTCATACACGGTACACCTTCGAGTGTACCAATAAAAAGAGCCTCTTGTGGGGAAAGCATTGCCTGCATTTCCTGGCTGCTTGCTCGAAGAACATTGACCTGTTGCCCATGCGCCTCTACCAGCAACTCATCACCGATAAAGGGAAACCAGTATGCTCTGTCTGATGAGGGCTGGCTTGGTGGATATGCACGTACAAACGCGGGAAACATAGGCGGTACTCCTGGATATGCTGTAATAGTTCTTGCATCATCGTATCATGTCGGGTGGAGTTGTAGCAAAAGAATAATCAACAATGACAACCAGATGGCGGTGTCGCGACACCGCCATCTGGTTGTCATTGTTGATTATTCAAATGTTATGATGCAACCTCGAAGCGAACAGAGCGAGCCAACGCACGAATCTGTGGGTCTGTGCTGATGATAGAGACCTCTTTCCCCAACTCCTTCGCACGCGCATAGAGTAGCCGCCAAGCGAGTTGACCGCGTAGATGTGTCTGTGGCGGCACGATCAGCGCGATGTGCTGCGACTCGATACGCTCAAGGCGTTGCCGTACCGTTGTAATATTTTCATCGGGGGCGATGTATACTTTCTGCTCATTCTCACGAATTGGACGTGGCTCTTCCTTTGCAGTTGATTTTCTTGTAGCCATGATGCTCCCTAGTTTGCGTGAAATGCTCTCTCGTTACCGGACAACAACCGTCCTCACTCTCCCCTTCTTTTTGGGGTAGACAAAAGCGGTAGTCAATTTGCATATCCCGATATTTCGTAGGGACCAGATTTATCGCGTCCGCTGGGCGATTTATCGCGTATGATTGTTTGCTGTACTGCACTATAGCCGATAAATCGGCTTCGGACGCGATAAATCTGGTCCCTACGAAATAAAAGTATGTACAAGTCGGTATGGTACACTATGATAGAAATCAAAATCTCCCAACACTCATATTTTAACACACAGAAAAGCGCGACATTAGTGCTTGTATTCTCATAGATGGAGAGATGGTATATGGTAATCTTTCGTCCAGCACAGGAGGCAGACCTCGCACAGATGCACGAGGTGGTGTATCTGAACGACACACTTGGTATCTCTAACCCACCGCCGCTTGATGATACTCCATCGAACTTATTGCATATCTTTCAGACCGGAACTACCTATATTGCTGAACAAGAGGGTCATATCTTGGCCTTTGCCGCCGCCATTACGCGCGGCGAAATAACCTATCTCACTGATTTGTTCGTGCGACTAGAGCAGCAATCTTCTCAACTTGGCAGAACACTGCTATCTTATGTGCTACTGCAGGATGACCATATACATTGTACTATGAGTTCTACCGACCATCGTGCGCTTGCACTCTATATTCGTGCGGGAATGCGTCCTCAGTGGCCTCATTTTGTGCTGCGCTTAGAGAAACCGTTGCGTGAAGATAGTCCAATCGCGGATATAGAGATTGTTAAGGCTACTCCTGGCGACTCAGAATTAGTACACTGGGACGCTCAGATTGGCGGACGTTCGCGTCCATTAGAGCATCAGTACTGGGTTGCTGTAGAACGCGCAGTGCCGCTCTGGTTTCGGCGTAATGGACAGACTATCGGCTATAGCTATGTACGATTAGGGGCTGGCTCGTTCTGGTATCCAAATGGGTGTACGATTGGACCGCTTGGCGTCAATGCACCAGAGGATGCGGCGGAGTGTGTGCTTGCGGCTGTACATTGGGCGAGTAAGTACGCTGAAGTCTTATTCATCAATGTGCCAGGGGCACATCCGAGTCTCTCCATGCTACTCTCTAAGGGTTTCCATATTACCTATGTAGAGACGTTTCTTTCTACGGCAGATGTACCCTTTTTTGACCCCCGTTGCTATATCGCGTCTGGATCAGATTTGCTTTGAGTTGTCCTATAGTTAAGGAGTACACACATGAACTACGAAATGATTACGTTACAGTATGAAGACGATATAGCAACCATTACAATGAACACACCAGAGCGACGCAATGCTCTGTCGCTCAAGCATATGAGCGAGTTGATAGCGGCGTTTCACGAGGTAAGCGATAGTACAGCACGCGGCGTGATTCTTGCAGCGCATGGTCCTGTGTTTTGTGCGGGTCATGACTTCGCCGACGTGGTAGAGCGCAACCTTGCCGGTACGCGTAAACTCTTGAGAGTGTGTACGACTCTGATGGATACGATTCAGGAGCTACCACAACCGGTGCTAGCTCGCGTTCACGCGCTGGCGACTGCGGCTGGCTGCCAACTTGTCGCAACATGCGACCTTGCCGTTGCATCGACGAACGCCGCCTTCGCAACTCCTGGTGGTAAGGGCGGCTGGTTCTGCACAACGCCGATGGTGGCGGTGAGCCGCAATATCGGGCGCAAACGTGCGCTAGAGATGTTGCTCACAGGCGACACCATAGACGCGCATACAGCGGCGGACTGGGGACTGGTCAATCGCGTCGTCGCGCCCGAACAACTTGAGCAAGAGGCCAAACGTCTGATCGAGGCGGCGACGCGTGGTAGCCTCGTCTCGAAAGAGATTGGCAAACAAGCCTATTACGCACAGATGGAGATGCCACAGCCGCAAGCCTACGACTATGCGATAGAGGTCATGGCCTCAACCTCACAGCTACCCGACGCCAAAGAAGGGATGCACGCCTTCCTAGAGAAGCGCAAACCACGTTTCAATTCATAGTAATCTTGTTGCAAAGAGAAAAATAGCACACAGGTACCGCCGCTGGCGGTACCTGTGTGCTATTTTTCTCTTTGCAACATTGCTGCGTTTTTTTGCGTTGTACGAGGCAGAAGCGTGGTATCAACGCGGAAGGAAATCTATGAACGTTCGTGAGGCCGACCTCTCAGTCTTGCTAGCGGCTGACCTGGATCGACACTTTCAGCAGGTAGTGTTGCACTATCAACATCGTCTCTATGCGTTTGCATTGCGCCAAACGGGTAGTACGCAGGATGCCGAAGACATTGTACAGGAGGCATTTCTGCAGGCATACTATGCGCTTGCTAGCTACCCGCAACCGCGTGTGCGAACGCTCAAGCTACAGCCCTGGTTGTACAAGATAACGCACAACCTCTTTATCAGCCGTGTGCGTCGAGCAAGGCTAGAGCATGTCTCGCTTGACGATACGGACGGACGTATACGTGCCGTATTGGAGGACGATGTATCCTCTCAGCCAGACATAGTGTTGGAGGGGCGCGAGTCACTACGTGAACTCGAATCGCTTGTCGTGACGCTACCTGAACAGTATCGGGAGGCAGTCAATCTGTACTACTTCGAGGAGTTAAGTTATCGTGAGATTGCTGAACTCCTCAATCAACCAATGGGAACCGTCAAATCGAACCTGCATCGAGGTACAAAATTGCTGCGTAACGCACTGGTGCAGCAAAGGAGTAAAGCTAGATGAGCAATAGAGAATCTATGGAAAATCATCAGCATCCGCTGGAACAAAACTCTGCTCATGCTGCTCGAACAACTCCCGTAACTGCACCACCATCATTAGCACCAGCAGTACTACAGAAATTGGGCTTGGAAGGGACGCAAACACCAGCTAATGTAGAGCATTTACGGAATGCATTGCACCACAAGGATTGGTTTGTACGCGCTCATGCGGTTCGCATGCTGAGTCAACTCGGACCACTAGCACCACTGGAACCCTTGCTTACAGCACTAAGTGATGAGCATGTTTCTGTACGTGTCACCGCTGTTCGTGCGCTGGCAAATTTCGGTCCTCGCATGCCAGTGGAGCGTCTTGTCACAGCTCTACATGATGACGAGTGGCAGGTACGCGAGGCTGTCGTCTTCGCGCTCGGTGTGTTGGGGATACAGGCACCCAGAGAACCGCTTCTGCTTGCTTCACACGACTCCGATATAGTGGTGCGTACAGCGGCACAGCAGGTACTACAACAAGACAATAACAATTCTACGATAAAAAGAGGAACTATGCGACAAACAGATTTTCAAACGGATGAATACCGTCCTTCCTCAAGAGAGAAACTTACAGTACGCACTCCGCGCCAAAGTACGCTCTGGCGACGAGTAGGTATAAGTGCAGCAGTTGTCTTTGTCATTCTCAACATTGTAGCGTGGACAGCAATTGTGCAACATCTGCGACCATCACGCTCTATGATGAGTGTTGGTAGCGGACCGCGAGCTACGGCTACCGCTCTACGCCCTACACCTACGCCTGCTCCTGATGAGACGCTCTATACCTATAACTGCCAGGATGATGGTATTCACGCGCTGGCATGGTCGCCCGATGGTAAACGTCTCGGCTCAACCTGTTCGGATGCAACTGCTCGTGATGCCACAACAGGTAAGCACATATTCAGCTATGGACAATCTAATGGAAGTATGCTGTCTTTATCCTGGTCGCCCGATGGGAAACGTATTCAGGGTTCGAGTCAAACGGTCAAGGTATGGGACGCGACGACTGGTCGTGTACTCGTTGAATTTCAGCCGCAACTTCATCTATCAACAGCTATAGTGCCTTCGACACACGCAAATCCACAAGCACAGGCTAATCCTCAAAGTGGTGGCAACTTTGTCTACTCGTCCTCATGGTCGCCCGATGGAACATTGATCGCGTCTTCTGTTGACGGCGGCGCATATGGGTTTGAAGTGCAAGTCTGGAACTCTCAAACAGGCAATCTTGTTTACAAGCTGCAGCCAAATGCCAGTCCTACCCCAAGCGATTCCATCGGTCAAGTAAGTTGGTCGCCCGATGGCAAGTACATCGCGCTTACCGTTGATGGCAATGTGCAGGTGTGGAGTGTTGCGACAAAGAAAATGACGATAACGTACCCAGGTGGCGTCTTCGCGTGGTCGCCTGATAGCAAGAATATTGTCTCGGCTGAAGGCGATGGCAGTGTACAAGTCTGGAATGCACTAACTGGTAAAATGATTTTCAATTATGAAGGTCATATGGGACAAGGGAACGGCGGTGCAACGACTGTTGCATGGTCGCCCAGCGGCAAACGCATTGCCTCTGCTGGTACTGATGTACAGGTGTGGGATGCTACCACTGGTAAAAATGTCTATACCTACAAAGGGCATGGCAGTGATCAAAATACAGCGATCATCTCTCTTGCTTGGTCTCCTGATGGGAAGTATATCGCGTCAGGCGATACGAACGAAGCTACTGGTGGACATGTGTATGTGTGGGTAGCAAAATAAAGCGTTTTTGAGGTATAGAGACCAAGGAGAACGGCGAGTTACTCGCCGTTCTCTTTGCATTTTCATTTTCTTACTAAGTACTGTTTCTCGAACTATATAGCTATTTTGTCTCTCTAATAGCGTTATCTTGAGAGAAATGTTATTCTAGTGTCTATCAATATTGCTTTAACAATTTTCGTAGGGACCAGATGTATCGCGTCCGAGATTTTCAACAATTTTCGTGGGGACGAGACGTATCACGTCCGAGACTTTCAACAATTTTCGTAGGGACCAGATGTATCGCGTCCGAGGCCGATTTATCGCCTATAGACAGGTAGAATCATAGGCGATAAATCGCTTAGCGGACGCGATACATCTGGTCCCTACGAAAAAATTCCATATGAAAATTGAAAGACTACTACTATGTACAAATTGCGAACTCCGCGCATAAAATATTCTTATGGTAATGCTATTATCATCCTCTGCTGTTTGCTAGTCATTCTTTCTGGATGTAGTGATGCCTCAGGGAATACATCTTCCACTTTGGGTAATCCTGGTAGCACATCTGTTTCGCATGCTTCAACGAAAGCCGATGCAAATGGTATTCAAACTGATGCCGTATTACGAGCACAACTTACCAAAATACAGCAAATTATCAATGGCATGACGCTCGATCAGAAATTAGGTCAACTCATTATTGTCGAGTATTTTGGATCAGATTATCCTACTACCGCATTGCAATATATGGTCTCACAACAAAGCGTGGGGGGCTATCTCTATCAAGATGCCAATGGTAATTTCAATCCACCAAGTGATACTGTCAACGGTGCAGCACAGTTTGCTGCTCAGGCGAATCAGGATGCCAAAATACCATTGCTCATAGGTATAGACCAAGAAGGCGGTTGGGTGACTAAATTAAAGACCTTATTCGGACCTGCTCCTGCTGCTGCAGATATGACTGCTACAGGCGATCCTAATGTTGCATTCAACCAAGGGGCGCAAGACGCCAAATGGATGAAGAGCGTTGGTATGAATACTGATTTCGCTCCGGTTGTGGACGTTGGACCAACTAGTAATTTGTTACTAACTCGACAATTTAGCGATAATCCACAAACTGTATCAACGTATGCCGGTGCTTTTCTCAATGGTTTGCAACATAATGGCATCATCGGTACCCTAAAACACTTTCCAGGTTTGGGATCACTTCCAAATAGTCAAACTTACGATCCACATTTTGCACTTCCTGTTGTCAATAAAAGTAAAGCTGATTTGGAAAGTGTAGATTGGCTTCCCTACAAAACTATGATTCAGCATAATCATCCCGCGATGATTATGTCTACTGATGTGGTCGATACTGCCATTGATCCAAATGTCCCTGCTGAACTCTCTCCGAAGGTTATTGATGGCGTCTTGCGTAAAGAACTGGGCTATAACGGTGTCGTTATTACAGACGGCTTGTATATGGGCGGGGTACAGCAATATGTAGGAAGTGCGGATGGAAATGATTTTGCCAAGCCATCACTCTTATCCATTCTCGCTGGTAACGATATGGTGGAAGGCGCATTTACAGCGAGTCAAGTGGCAAGCACTATACAAAACTTCAAGAATGCTATTCAGCAGGGACAACTCACAGAAGCACGCGTGGACCAGTCAGTGCAACGGATATTGCTCATGAAGATGCAGTACGGCATCATCAAATAAGTTTGAAATAGCGCAAAAATAGATATGTGTCATTGCAGAGTTTTGTAAAACTCTGCAATGACACATATCTATTTTTGCGCTATAAGCGTGCATCCGTCGATAGCAAGGCGTAGTAGCTGTGCCAATCCATTTCCAATTGGTGCAACTTCGATGTATTCTTCGAGAGTATGAGAGCGTCCTGCGTAGGTGACGCCGACACAGATAGCGGGGATGTGCATGCTGATAGGGATGTTGGCGTCGGTACTTGATGCCGCGTAGATGGGATTGATGCCTAGCCATGTGAGCGTCATCGCCGCGAGTACTACGAGTGGGTCGTTCTGGCTTAGGGTTCCAGCGGGACGTTCGCCGAGTATCTCAATCTGTGTTTGTAACCTCGGTCCCGCTTTTTGCTCAACGATTGTACGCACCTTCGCCGCAAGTTGATTGAGCGCATCAACATCGGTTGAACGTAGATCGAGAATAGCTGAAGCTTCTGGCGCGATAGTGTTGACGCTCGTGCCACCCTCGATGACTCCGACATTGAAGGTTGTTTTAGGAGTTTTGGGTACCTCAATGTCGGCAATCGCGGCGATGATACGACCTAGACCATGTATCGCGCTCGGCTCTCCAAATGAGCCGTAGGAGTGACCGCCCGGTCCTTTTACGGTGATGCGCCAGCGTTGCGAGCCAACAGCAGTATTGACAATGGCACCGAGTCGTCCGTCAATGGCGATGACTGCGCCCAGTTCGTTGCGGTAGCGTTCCACGGCTGCTCGTGCGCCAAGCAGATTGCCGAGACCCTCTTCGCCTACGTTGGCGACAGCGATAATATCACAATCGGTCTCTATTGAAAGTTCGTCGAGCATTGTAAATAGCGTTATCATCGCGGCGACGCTCAAACTGTTGTCGCCAATGCTAGGACCGCGCAGAATGTTGCCATCCCGCGTCACGGAAATAGGAGTGCTAGCGGGAAAAACTGTGTCGATATGAGCGAGGAACATCAAGACCGAACCTGTATTGCGTTTTCCACGTCGCACATAGACATTGCTGATTTCGTCGATTTCTGGCGCATAGCCGCGTTCACGCCAGAGCGACGCTACAAACTCGGCACGTTGTCGCTCTTCGCCCGTTGGAGCAGGTACCTCACAGATGCGTTGCGCCAGCGTTGCAACCGCCTCTATCTGATTATGTCCAATAGAGCGTAACCGTTTCAGTATCTCTTGCTTCATGCGCCTCCTCCTCGATTTAACATGAATGTTATGTCATGCTGCGACGAAGTCGCAGCATGACATAACATTCATGTCACCGACCAGCCGTTGAGATTTTGTCTACGGCAGGGATGATCTCAGTTGCCAGGATATCGAAGACATCGGGGTCGGAGACATTCGGCATGCTGAACAGTGCGTGATCTATTCCCTGTGAAGCGAGGTCCGCGAAGTAGTCAATCGCTGCAGATGGTGACAGTGTACCGTCTTTGCCATCGCGTGAGATACGCACGACATCAAGCGTTGTCTTCTCAATTTGTTCGTAAGGACGCCCGACCGTCTGACAGTGACCTTGCAGGATGTCAAGCTTGCGTTTGAGTTCCTCTTTGCCGATGCGAGCGAAGATGTTACAGGCATCGGCGTACTGCGCGACGAAGCGGAGCGTCTTTTTCTCACCCGTGCCACCAATCAGAATTGGAGGATGTGGCTTTTGTACCGATTGTGGCGAGTTGAGTGTGCGGGCAAGCTGGTAATGCTTACCTTCATAGGGTTTGTCCTCGCCTGCCCACATCTGGTGTGCGATCTGTAGCGTCTCTTCCAATCGCTCAAAACGCTCGGCGGTTGGTGGGAAGGGAACGCCGAGACCAGCGTGTTCCTCTTCGTTCCATGCTGCACCAATGCCAAAGTAGGCGCGACCATGTGAGAGGACATCGAGCGTTGTTGCAGTCTTCACTAAAATACCAGGATAGCGATAGGTGACGCCTGTTACCATCGTACCAAGCTTGATACGGTTTGTGCGACCCGCTGCAAAGGCGAGGGCACTCCATCCTTCGAGCATCTCGTTCTCAGCTGGTCCAACATTACGAATCTGGAAGAAGTGATCCATGACCCAGAAACTGTAAAAGCCAGCACGTTCCGCACGTTCCGCTATCAGGCCAAAGGTGTCGCCGAGTTCGCTCTGACCATTAGGCCATGTAAAGTTAGGAACCTGTAGTCCTAAACGCATAGGTATATTCTCCTGTGAACTATAGCGGTGCGTTGTGGCACCACTGTAGTCAACATTATATCCTATATAAAAGTAAGTGGGGAAATCAAGAATGGACGGGGCTCCCAAGTGTGTCGGCCGTCCCATATTTTTTTTTGGGGGATATGTG
>CAXUGH010000191.1:0-10077 GCA_964250365.1 uncultured Ktedonobacteraceae bacterium | reverse complement strand
GGGTCGGCACCTAATTACCGCCCCCGGGTTCCGGGTGCAGCCCCAACCGCCGCCTAAAACGCGGCCCCAACCACGTTGCCCCTATAAAGTTGCCTTGCCACTTGTATCCCCTCTCATTGTGGAGTAATATAAGCCAGACAATAGAATAGAAGGAGAAAAATGCATGGCATCGCCCCACGACGATACAACCGACGCTATAAACGTTGATAATAGACCGACCACACCGATTCAGAACAAGAATTTTACACGCCCTACAAGAACACGACGGAGAAGCCCTCTCCTATCTTTCCTCCTCTTTTTGTTTGGTATAGTGCTAGGTATTCTGATAACACTTCTTTTTATTATCTCTAGTGCGCGTGATAATGCTCCAGTTCCGACACAGGTATCTACACAAAGCAGCTCAATTCTGGTTCAGGTGAGTAGCAGGTATTTGACGCAGCTGGTATCGAGCAAACTCAAAACAGCGGGGCTTGTAGGAGATATCAGCAATGTCCGCGTCACAATGGCGAGCAACAATCAGATACAGATAACAGGCGAGGATACTTTTCAGTTACTCATTTTGCGCGTTACAAGACCATTTACTGTTGTACTACAACCAACTATTGAGGCATGCCAACCACGCATTCACGTTATTTCCGCCAACCTTTCCGATATTCCTGTAACCGCATTTGCGACTACATACGAAGGTCAGATCAACCAGCAGATACAGTTCAAAGCATCAGACCTACCAGCAGGCTTTATCTACTGTGCTACAAACGTGCGTACCGACCCTAATACGTTGTATTTGACGTATGCGGCGACGCCATCTTAGAGTAAATAGGCGGCATCGACGATATGAGCCGCTGTCTGCTCCTCCTCTTCGTAGCGGCGGAAGAGTTCGAGGTCTTTGATGGTATCTACATCCAGCGAAAGCCCAGGCCGCTTCACCAGCGTTGTAAACAACTCGTGTCGCTCCGCCTCTTGTTGGTAGCGTTGCAGGCTATTGGGACCAAACACGTAGGGAAGTGCCAATGGTGGGCGCATAAGTACAGCATTGGTTCCAGTTCCCTCCTGCGATGGTGCTAGCACGACATCGAACTGCTGCGAAGCCTCTAGCATGTGTTCGATGTCTTCGCGTTGTAGTAGCGGCAAGTCAGCCGAGATGGTGAGTAAGGCTGTTGTTCCTATAGTCTTTTCTCGTATAGCTGCCGCGTGTAGTGCTGGATTGTGCCCCTGTAGCTCTTCGGGTAAAGCATAGGCTCCTAGCATTTGTGCGTAGCCGAGTACTCGTGGATCAGGGCTAACCACCGAGACACGCGTAATATCGTCGCAATCATGCAGTACTTGAATGACGTGCTGCAGCATCGTTAATACCAACTCGTCACGTTGATAGAGTGTGAGATATGGTGCGAGGCGACTCTTCACTTCGCTAAGAGCCTTAACCGGGATGAGTGCATGGTACATAGAATTTATATTTCTACTGAAAAGTTACTTAGTATGATAAGCCAGCCGCCTGTATGACGGTCTGAGCAAGAGCCTTTTTGGTTGCGCTATCGCGCATAATCGTATCGGTGACGACGACGGGAATACCAAGGTCTTCAATTGCCGACTCAAGGTCTCTGTCTTGCTCGTCTATCACCATCACATCGAGAAAGTCGCGGTAGGAACGCGCTACACCAACAGCAGAGACATCCAAATGTAGTCCGCTCATCAGCTTGTCGGCTGGTCCTTTGATTGGTGTACCCGCGATAATCGGACTCACTGCTACTACCATGCCGCTTGCCTCGTGTAGCACGTCGTGTATTCCTGGCACCGATAAAATGCTGCCGATACTTACGATAGGATTGCTAGGTGCGATGAGAATTGCGTCAGCCGTTTTTAGTGCATCCACCACGCCAGGAGCGGGTTTTGCCTCCTTCGCTCCTACAAAAACGACATCCTGCACCTCGTCGGCGGCGCGACGCTGTACCATGTACTCCTGAAAATGCAGCAAACCAGCAGGCGTCTTGACGTGGGTTGCGATAGGTGAGTTGCTCATAGGCAAAATACGTACACCAACACCGAGATGAGTACGAATATTATCCGCAACCTCGCTCAGCGTCTTGCCCTGTTTGAGTAGATTTGTGCGGTGAATATGTGTCGCAAGGTCGCGGTCGCCGAGCATAAACCAATTCTCGTTGCCGTACTGTGTGAGTTGCGGCATCGTGTTGTAGGTATCGTTACGAATGCCCCAGCCGTGCGTCTCGTCAACAATGCCAGCGAGTGTGTAGGTCACGATATCGCTATCAGGTGAGACGTGTAGCCCATAAAAGTCTCGATCATCGCCCGTATTGACGATCACCGTGATTTCTTCCTGTGCCACCACCTGCACCACACCCTGTAAAAAACGAGCGGCACCAACGCCGCCTGCAAGTACAACAATCATATTCCAATCCTCTATTCATCAAAATGCACAATCAGCTTCTCCAACGGCAGACGTTCGCGCCGTTTCGGGTCGGCAGCCGCATAGCCTACCGTGATGAGAGCCTGTGGAATCAGTTTCGGGTCAAGGTTCAGCGCGTCACACACCACCTCTGGACAGAACAGGGGCGCACACATCCACCCTGCGTCGAGTCCCATATCGTAAGCTATGAGCAGCATATTTTGTATCGCGGCACCGATGCTCTGCACCGCCATTGTCTTCTCGTCCTCTTGCCTCTGCTCATCTGGATAGACATCGAGGTCTTCAAGATAGAGACAGGGAATAATCAGTGCGGGGGCGTTGAGAATACGTTGGCGTGACTTTTCTCGCCGAATGTTGACGATTGCGGCATCTTGCTTATCCATCTCAAGATTGCGCTGCCACGTCTCACCCATGCGGTCCGCCAACAGAAGCTTCGACTCTTGGCGCGTGATGACGACAAACCGCCAGGGCTGTCTGCCATGCGGCGACGGTGCCCAACGTGCCGCTTCAAGTATCTGCTCCAACTGCTCCCGCGTCACTGGTCGCTGTTGATAACTACGTACACTACGCCTACTCTTCAGCAGTGTTTCCAGGTCGGCGGCACGCTGAGGATGTGTTGCCTGTCGTATATCATCGGTATGTGTTGTCATTATTTTCCCATGTATGTTGTCTAGCGGAACATATCAGATGCGCTATCACGAATGAGTGTGTTTGCATCGCCTTCCGCTGGAATATAGCTGTAGCCACGAATGAGAGCCACTGGAATACGGTCAATTTTGCCCATTACCAGTTCTGCGGCGGAGGCCAGTTCGTCGGCAACCGCAATAGCACTGGCTTGCAGTTCATAGCCATAGGGGTCGATCTGTCCGCGATAATCTACTACCGATTCCATGCCAGCCACGCCGATTGCATTGTTGACCTGTCCAGAGCGCCACGGACGACCCCATGTATCTGAAATAATGACGGCTATATCTGGCTCCGGCTTTTGCTCCGAAAGCTGTTGCAATCGAGTCCGAATTGAACGTGCGGAACGATTCGAGTCAACTGGCAGCAATGCGAGTTGACGTTTGCCGCCGATATTCGACTCATCGACACCCGCATTGGCGCAGATAAAGCCGTGATGCGTCTCGCTGATTAACACGCCATGATCCATTCGCACGATACGTTTACTCTCACGCAAGACCACTTCGAGATGCTGGGCATCCTTCTTGCCCTGTGCGGCTGCGGTTCGTGCGAACTCAGAAGGCTCAACCTCATCGAGATCGACCAGTTGCCCCTCGGCCTTCGAGACGATCTTCTGAGTCACAACCAACACATCGCCCTGCTCAATCGGAAGTTGTTGTGCTTGCAATGCGTCGGAAATAAGCTGCCCCAGGTCGGTTCCTACCGCGATTTCGCCGATGCCCGTGATGGGAAATATGCGTAACTCTGTTGTCATGTAGCCCCTCATGATGTATGATAGCCTTAGTGAGCTTATCAAATGTAAAGTATTGACTCGCCGAAGACGGAGTACTTTTCGTAGTACTAAGTTATAAAATGAAACCTGAACACCGTCTTAACCGAGTTAAAAGCACACAAATTCATTCAGATAAAATCTGAAACAAAAGACATCGCGCTTTTATTCTATTACATGTAGGAGAAAATTTTATGTCACTACTGAAAACCACTGGTCATGTATTGTTAGCGAGCATGTTTGTTACTGGTGGCTATGGCGCATTTACGCAACCAGGTGGTCGCGTCGCTAAGGTGGAGAACGCAGGTATTCCAGCACCACACCAAGCTACCATTCTTAACGGTGGAGCAATGTTGGCGGCTGGCACAACGCTTGCCGTTGGCGTCCTACCTAAGCTTTCTGCTCTAGTCCTGCTGGGCACACTCATTCCCACAACATTTGTCGGTCACAATTTCTGGGATGAGGACGAAGCCCAAACGCGCAGAAACCAGCAAATTCATTTCACAAAAAACCTCGCAATGATGGGTGGTCTTATCGCCGTCCTTTTTGAGAAGTAAGAGCAGGAAAACATGAGCGATCTGGAGCAAAACAAGACGGCAATGGTAATCGTTGCCCATGAGGACGACGCAGAGTTTGGCTGTGCAGGTACAGTGGCACTCTGGGTTCGTGATGGCTGGAGCGTTTACTACGTCATCTGTGCCGACGGTGGTAGCGGTGGCTCTGATGATGCGACGGATGTCAGTCCTGAAGCGCGGCAACAAGTCGTTGAGACGCGCAAACAGGAGCAGCGTAACGCTGGTGCGGTTCTTGGGCTGAAGGATGTCTATTTTCTAGGCTATACCGACGGACAGTTAGAGCCATCACTGGCATTGCGTAAAGACCTTGTGCGTTTACTACGAACGCACAAACCTTCGCGTGTTCTCTGTCAATCACCAGATCGCTCATGGACACCATCGCTTATTATACAGGCGTATCATCACGATCATCTCGCGGCGGGTCGCGCTACCTTAGAGGCTATCTATCCTTCATCGCAAAATCCATGGGATTTTCCTGAACTGATGCAAGAAGGTCTCAAGCCACACAAAGTCTCGGAAATTTATATCATGGCGGCTCCTGTGCAAAATTACGCCGTTGATATCACTTCCGTTATGGATGTGAAAATGCAGGCACTTCATGCTCATGTTAGCCAGTTCGTGAACGCCCCCGATGATGTAGAGCAGATGATACGCTCTTTTAATGGCGAGAGTGGCAAACGCTATTCCTATATGTATGCAGAGGAATTTCATCTCGTGAAGAACGAATAACATGCTTACTTCCACGTCTCCTCGTACAATCGCAATTATTGGAGCCGGTGCGAGTGGGACGCTACTAGCCGCACAACTTCTTCGTGCTACGGTGTATCCTCTCCGTATCTATCTCATTGAAGCTCGACCTCTCATTGGGCGCGGTGTTGCATACGGTACAACACATATGCAACACCTACTCAATGTTCCAGTGGGCAAGATGAGTGCATATTCAGAGCTTCCCAACCACTTTCTTTCCTGGCTCACACGTTACGCTGAAATGACTGAGGCAATCGCAATGCCAGATACAACCTCGTTTGTTCCGCGTTCGCTGTATGGCAGCTATTTACAAGAGGTTCTTCAAGAGGCACAGACAGCAAGTACACACGGTGTTCTCGAATTGATACATGATGAAGTTCTCGATGTTCATGTCATCGAAAATGGCTTGGAGATTGTTACAAAGAATAAGCATTCCCTTTATGTACATCAAGCTATTCTTGCAACGGGCTATTCCGAACCTCTATCTCCCTTCGTTGCAATACCTGAGTTCTATAGTAGTAAACGGTATTCCTGTGACCCCTGGACTTCTGAATCAATCTGGACAATCGCACCTACTGCCTCGGTTTTGTTGCTTGGTTCCAGTCTCACGATGATTGATGTCGCGTTAGCATTGAAAGCGCAAGAACATGTTGGTACGCTCTTTGCCGTGTCGCGTCGTGGTGTCGTGCCTTACGCTCATCAGAAAAACGCCGTTCCTGGCATACAACTCGCCTCAACTGAGCTGCCAACCTCGCTACATGCAGTAGTTCGTTGGGTACGTGCGAAGTCTGAGCAGATTATGCAAGAGGCAGATGGCGATTGGCGCAGTGTCGTTGATGCGTTACGTCCGCACACTCAAACGCTGTGGCAATCTTGGTCTATCGAGGAAAAACAGCAGTTTTTGCGCCATGTACAGCTATATTGGGATGCACGGCGACACCGCATCGCTCCGATTGCGGCGCGGGAAATAGAACAGATGCGAGCAACAGCGCAACTACAGGTCTATGCTGGACGTGTGCAGAGATACGATGAAACAGACAATGATGTGGGAGTCACAATTCGTTTAAGACATACGCAGAAACTACAAACACTACACGTTCACCACGTTATCAATTGTACAGGGCCAAACTGCGATATCAGAAAATCAAGCAGCCCTTTGCTGTCGAACTTGTTTGCTCAGGGTGTAATTCGTCCTGATGCATGTTATCTTGGTATTGATACAACCGCGAATGGGGCAATTATAGACCGCAATGGTGTCGCATCCTCTCGTCTCTACACTCTCGGTCCTTTGCGAAAAGGAACTTTGTGGGAGTCAACCGCTATTCCCGAAATACGAGGACAGGCGGCGCAATTGGCGCACCATCTCTTGCATTCCTCTCTCTCTTTGTGGCATACTAATGCATAGAGACCTTCGGGGCAGGGTGCAATTCCCGACCGGCGGTGAGGTACATAGTGTAGATTGCACATGTGCTAAGCCCGCGAGTCTCCACGACGCTTTGTCGTTTTGTGGTAGACAGGATTCGGTGCGATTCCGAAGCCGACAGTATAGTCTGGATGGGAGAAGGTTTGAATGGAGACCGTTTTGTCCTGTTACTTTTGCGGAACAGGGCTAGAGGTGCATACCTTGCGCTTCTTTATGGAAACTCCTCTGTCCTCCCTTACATGCCTCCCGATTGTCAGTTGAATTGACGTTTTTTCCTGCTTTTTGGGGAAAAGAACGTCAGTATAGCTATGACTGAGGGAAGTCCAATGAGTGTTACAACCTCTACAAGAGACGATGCATCTGCAACGGTGCGTCAGTCTACGCAAGTACAAGAGAACTTGCAGCAAAATTCGGTACGCAAGCGACAAGTGCGTACCTCTAAACCTAGCATGACAGGACGTATGCTCCTCGTCGTGCCGCCACTTGTGTTGGCTCTGCTCCTCCTCATTGGTTGGTATACGGGCACAACATCGGGTCACATCCCCACTTTGTTCCTGCCAACACCGAGCGATGTTTTTGCCACTTTGACGGATGGCTTGGGTTCTGGAATGTATCTCAGGAACGCGCTTGTTGTTACAGTGCAAGAGAGTGTTTTCGGCTTCTTACTCGCGTTATTGATTGCAGTGCCGCTAGGATATGGATTGGTGAAGTCGCGTTTACTATCCGTGACTCTTCAGCCGTATCTGTCGGCGGTACAAGCCGTTCCCGCGCTTGTGATTGCACCGTTCATTGTATTATGGCTGGGTTATGGATTGCTACCAAACATGGTGATATGCATGTTGGTTGTTCTCTTTCCTATCGTCATCAATACCATGCTCGGTCTACAAACCATCGATGGTGCATTGACTGATGCCGCACGCGTTGAGGGTGCGTCGGGCTGGTCGCTGTTCGCGCACATTGAGTTTCCGCTCGCGCTGCCTTCGCTCTTGGCGGCGATTCGTGCAGGCTTTACACTGTCGATCACTGGCGCAGTCGTGGCGGAGTTTGTGAGCGGTGGCGATGCAGGACTCGGCTCTCTAGTGCAACAAGGCTTGCACCAGTACAATACGCCGCTCATGTTCGCAACCATTATTGTGCTTGCAGTACTCGCGGCACTGTATTATGGCGCGACATGGTTCCTGGTGAAGCTAGCCGAAATCGTGTACTAACCGAACATCATCATTCAAGAAAACGGAGAAACATTCCGATGCCTATTCGTCATCGTTCGACTATCCTTGCGTCTTTTTTGTCTCTATTCGTAGTATGCATGCTCCTTCTGAGTGCATGTGGTGCTAGCAGCACAACGACGGGTGGGGGCAATGCAACGCCCGCGCCAGGAACAAAAAGCCTCTCGATTGGGCTTGGCTACATTGCCGATATTCAATTTGCGCCGTTCTATGTCGCGCAAAGTAAGGGCTACTACAAGGCGGCTGGTCTGAACGTTACATTCAATCAAGGAGTTGTGCCCGACCTGATTGGCTCAATGGTTGCGGGCAAAAGCGACTTTGTATTTGCCGGAGGCGACGATACCTTGCAGGCACGCAACAAGAATATCAAAGTCGTGGATGTCGCCACCGTCTTTCAAAAATATCCTGTGAGCTTAATTGTCCCTGCTAGCTCTGGAATCAAGACACTTGCAGACCTCAAAGGGCACACGATTGGCGTCCCCGGTGCCTATGGCTCGACCTACATTGGCTTGCTTGCATTGCTCTATAGTGCGAAGCTATCGCTTTCCGATGTCAAGGTGCAGTCAATCGGCTTTACGCAGGTCGCAGCATTGGCTGGACACAAGGTTGACGCGGTAATGGGCTACTCCAATAACGAGCCGCTACGCTTGAAAAGTCAAGGCTTTGCTGTACGTACCTTCAATGTCTCAGATTACCAGCCGCTCGTCTCCAACGGTATTGTTACTACAGAAGACACGTTTCAGAAGCAGCCGCAGTTAGTGCGCTCCTTCGTGCAAGCGACCTTAAAGGGTGTGAAAGATGTGATCGCTGATCCATCAGGAGCAGTAACACTTTCCAAGCCCTTCATCCCTGGTTTGACCAATACCGCGCAAGCATTGACAATCCTGAACGCAACGATTCCTACCTGGCAAAGCGACAAGCAGCCCGGCTACAACGATAGCGCAACGTGGGACTCAATGGCAACGTTCATGGTAGCGCAAAAAATTATCTCATCGGGACAAGATATTACGCAGGCATACTCGAATAAGAGCGTAGTGTAATACAAGATTAAAATGCCTATGGAACAGAACGTTGCAGACGTTCTGTTCCATAGGCATTTTAATCTTGTATAGAAATAATCTTGCCGCCTGCTGCCTTGCGTAACCTATCGTGAATCGCTAACCCGATTCCCTGTTCCGCGAAGCTTCGACAGAGAATGACGTGGACTCCTGCCTCTTCAAGCGTGCGGAGGCCAGCATAGAGCCGCGATGCGACCTGCTCAAGCTCGTGAGTATGACCCAAAGCATAGATAGAGGCACCACTATGAGCGAATAGGGCAACATCCTCATTTGCAATCAACACGCCAACCCGCTCGCCATGTGCCTCTCTCCGTTGTACTTCGTGTAGCATTGCCTGTTCCATAGTTCCCGTTGCTCCCTCAAAAAGAAATGTTGGTACGTGTGGAGAATAGTGAGTTTCTAACTGCCCCGGCGCAATCTGAGCTGTATGTTCTTGCACGTTTTTTTCATTCGGTTGACGGTATACTACCTCTGGGAGAATCTGCTGCAACGCCTCCAAGCTTACACCACCTGGACGCAGAATTGTTGGTATGAGTGCCGTAAGGTCAAGCACCGTTGACTCAACGCCCACCTCTGTAGGACCACTATCGAGAATGAGGGGAACACGTCCGTTCAAGTCTGCCAACGCGTGTTGAGCCGTTGTTGGACTCACATGCATGAATCGGTTTGCACTTGGGGCAGCGATAGGTGAGCCAAGTTTCTGAATGAGGGCTAGCGCGACGGCATGACGTGGCATGCGTATCGCAACCGTTGCAAGTCCAGCTGTGACAAGGGCTGGTACAGGTGGACTTGCGGGAAATAGTATTGTCAATGGACCGGGCCAGAACGTTTGGATAAGCCTTCTTGTTTGTTTTGAAATAGTCGTTGTGAGCTGTTCCAGTGTGTCTATGTCTGCGATATGCACAATCAGTGGATCACTATAAGGCCGCTCTTTCGCCGCGAAAATATGCTCCAACGCCCTCGTCTGCATTGCATCTCCGCCCAGTCCATAGACGGTCTCTGTTGGAAATACCACCACCTGTCCCGTTTGCAGCAGCGATATCGCCCGCTCAATAATTCCAGGCTGAGGGTTGTTGGGGTCGATCTGTAACACTTCTGTCTGCTGCATATTTTCAAAACCTTCATATGCGCCATTTTTCGGAACGCCCGTTGCCGCTCGCATGTGAGCGGCAA
>CAXUGH010000190.1:0-10143 GCA_964250365.1 uncultured Ktedonobacteraceae bacterium | reverse complement strand
TGTTGAAGATGAGCAAGGCGTTGCGAGAGAGATAATCAAGGACGGTTGCCGGAGCATGTAGATAGGGGAGGTAGAAGTCGATGTCATCAAACGAGTGTTTCTGGCGCAATTCTTCAATATTCTGTTGCCAGCATGCTTCGGCATCGCGGTGTAGCATCGAGCTATCAAGTTCCACCAGTATCTTTGCCGCCTCTGGTCCACGCATTGGGAGTGCCTCGCGTGCAGGGCCGATGGTACAGGTCGAGACGGGATTGAGCGAACGCTGTGTCTCTTGATCAAAGGTACGCAGCGACTCGACTTCATCGCCAAAGAACTCCACACGAATAGGACGTGGCAACGTGGGCGGAAAGAGATCAACGATACCACCGCGATGACTGAACTGCCCCGGCTCCTCGACCTCTGCCACTGGTGCATAACCGAGGTTGTAGAGGTGCTCTAGCATAGCAGACAGGTCTACCTCCTGCGCTGTTGTGAGCGTAAAGAGGCTGCTTGATAGTTCCTGTGGAGGAATAACCAGTTGCGTTAGCACACGCGCCGAACAAACGACGAGCGGTGTACGATCCTTTTGTACGAGGGCAATAAGTGCCTGCATGCGCTCTTGTGTTGTGGTGGTGTTGCTCATCAAACGTTCATACGGCAAGGAGTCGCGGTCGGGTAGACAGAGAACGTCTTCGGGATTGGGTACGAACTGCTTCAGTGTCTCTGCTACCTGTCTTGCCTGCTCTTCATTTGCGACAACAAAAAGACTCGCTTGCTTCAACGTCTGGGCTAGTGCCGCCACGATATACGGGTGAGCCGCTTCATTGATTCCTGTCAACGCGGGCAAGCTCTCCGCATTGCGAATCTGTTCTATCAATCGTCTATATTCAGGTCGCTGTGTCAGCAACGCGAGTAATCCCTGTAGGGTCACATCTTCCTCCAACAAACACAAGACAATAACATGTGCCCCTATAGCTAACAGCATAGGGGTGAGAAATTCTTTTCAATTCAAACCGTTTTCATCATTATCATACAGTATCTGCATGTATCATGCAATGGATATATGCCATGACAGGGGCAGAGTCGCTGTCACTACTATAGACGCGTAAGCGGCTAAACAGAGTATAGTAGTGACAGCGGCTCTGCCCCTGTCATGCTATATATCATCCTACACGTCTCACTCCACCGAAAGAAAGGCAATTGCCGCAATCCCCAGTATCAGCCCAATTACTTGATAGGTCGTCGTCTTTTCATGATACACGAATACGCCAATCAGCACCGCCCCTATGCCCGATAACACTGAGAACAAAACGGCACCTTTGCTCAATTCAGCACCGGTTCGCAAGCTTATGAGCCATGCCGTATTAGCAGCGATAAAGCCAACAATTGAGAGTATTGCAAACACGTATTTGCCACTGATGGCAAACTGTTTCGCTAATATATCGGCGACCAACTCAAAAATAACCAGCACTAACAGGTAGTAAAGCCACTTTGGGGGCAGCATAAAAACGCCTTTCTAAACAATTGCATCCAGGCAATACGTAAATATATTTTGTAGGGACCAAATTTATCGCGTCCACCGCGCAATGAATTGCGCGAGATAATACGGTAGCGTCAAGGAATTGTCGACAAGAATCTCATGCGATAAATCGCGCCTCGGACACCGTAAACGTGGTCCCTACGAATCTGTATTTGCTGCCACCGTAACAATGCGTTGTTTCACAGGGGTAGAAAGCACCATCGAGGTCGTAAGTTGACCATGTACAGAGAGTCGGTCGAGCAGTATCTCCAAATGTTCAACCGACGAAGCCATGACTTTCATGATAAATGAGTCGCTACCCGTTACGCGAGCGCATTCCAGTACCTCTGGCGTGTTCTCGATAGAGGAGGTAACGAGTTTACAGCGTTCACCGGCGGGAGGAGTTACGCGAACGATAGCCGTGATGGGATAGCCAATCTTTGCTCGATTGATCTCTGCACGATAACCAGTGATGATACCCGCGTCTTCCAGCCTACGTACACGTTCCGCAACAGCAGGAGCGGAGAGGCCAACGCGCTGCCCCAGCTCGGTATATGATAGCCGCGCATCTTGTTGCAATTCCTGCAAAAGTTGACAGCCGGTAGCGTCTAAAAGCTTCTCAATTTCTAAAGTCATACGGCATTTCCTCTTTGATATCGTAACTTTTTTTTCAAAACGCCTTTCTTTTCCCCTTCATTATACCACATCTACAGACTATACTTTAACCATAGGCACCGACAATAAATACATGTAGAGCCTCTCCTAAAGAGACCCGAAACAGCAAGGAGAAAAGAGCATGTTAACCGTCATCATCGTAATTGCATTGTGTATCGTCTTAGATGTAGCAGCCCTACGTTGGGGCGTCGATAGTAGAGAAGCCTTTGACAGTCCTGAGTGGGAGCGTAGAATACATTGGATACGCTAAGTAGAAAATAGTGTACGAAGTCCCTCTATTCCCTGTGCAGTAAACGTCTCATCCTCGCTATAGGAGCCATAGAGCAACTGCGAGTATGGACTGTACGACAGGTAGAAATTCATGCGTTGCCAGAAATTCTCGTCTATAGGATGCTGGTAGCGCATGAGTATCTGCTCTGTAAACTGTTTGCCGTGCGTCCAATAAAGTCCCACAAAATCAATTGCCGTATCACCAATCGTTACATCGCCCCAGTCAATCACACCCGTAAGCACGCCACGTTTGGGATCACAAAAAATATGCTCGCATGCAAGGTCACAATGAATAAGCCTGGGTTGAAATGTGAAAATAGCCTGATTATTCAGAAAACTCTCCCAGAGTTGCTCAGACTTTGTACGTAACTCTTTGTCAAGCAGAGCAAAGACACGCTTCTGCAAGTCTACGTAACGCTCCTGATAAATGTCTCGCCATAACGCAGGGGTGTGTCCCTCCACGCCAAGCTGAACCGCTTGCTCAATAGAAAAACTATGCAGTTCATTAAGGAATGTGGCTAGATGAGGTACAAGAGGTGGAAGTTGCTCGTGCGGAATTAGAGGATCATCTAAAGCTACTCCGCCAATTATATGATAACCCACGAATGTATATGGGTAGTTGGCATCGCCATGTCCGATAAACTCAAAGTGCGGTATCGGCGTCGAAAGTGTTGGCTCCAATAGCGGGAGCAGACGGATTTCTCTGACAAGCGGCTCTACCACATCATCGCGCATGGGAAAGCGGAAGATGAACTCGTCGTTGATGACCAGTACAATGCTATCCCAGCCTTTTGTAATCGGCTTAAATGTTCGTATTGTTAGCTGTGGGAAGTTCTGTTGAACAAGTTCTTTATAGATGTTGATATCCAAGTGGCGTTCGTCCTTATTCTGGAAGTGCAACCGGAGTAGGCACTTTACTCAACAAGTCCAATATCTCTTGCGAAGGCTGTGCTAGTTGTAATGTCTTGCAAAGCCACATCGCACGATCAAGACGGGCTTGTGTACTGAGTTCATGATCACAATTGTCATACCAACTAATCTGTTTGGGCTTACTTGCTACATCAAAATAGCGTTGTCCCTCTTCTACGGAAACAAAACTGTCGGTTTGAGCAAACTGAAAAAAGAGATATGAAGGTGCTGCATGACCTATGTAGTGAATGGCATCAAGTGGAGCCATAGCTGTTAAATAAGCATCAAACTCTTCTTTCGGTGTCGCGTCACGCTCTTGCACTACTGCAGGATTTGTTGTACTGCTTATCAATTCTGAAAGGGCATACCAGCCAGCCATCAAAACATATGCCTTAATTCTGTGTTCAACGGCGGCAATTGGACCTCCAAAGGTTGCGCTATAGCTATGACCAACATATCCCAGCTTCTCAGGAGGAAGCGAGAATTGCTCTTGCAGCAAATCGACTCCACGACGTACATCGACGATCCATTGTAATTCGGCCTGTGGCGGTTCCTCTATTTTCGGTTCATATTCTGCAGGACGCCGATAGGGAGCATCAAGACAAAGCGAGACAAAGCCAAGACGCGCTAAGATTATAGCTTCGTCTACAAATTCATCACGGTTTCCCTCGCCCCAATGTCCAAAAATAAGACCTGCCTTTGGTGCTTGCTGTAAGGGAAAAATCAGATAGGCAGAGACTTTTCCACCATGAGGACTAGCATAGCTGATATCTTGAATAGCAACTCCGTCTGTTGTTCTCTCTGAAAGGGTTGTATATGTGATTTGCTCTTTCGAGTTGTAAGCAAAATAAGACTGATCGAGCATAAACTTTCCTTTCTAACCTTATATATTTCCCTATAATTATATCTCCTCAATTTTCGCACGGCGGCCCACTACGAACCCGGTCCCGAAACTCACCTAATTCCCAACCCAGACCTTCCTCAACCCACCATGTTGCTCCTGCCTCTTGAAACTGGTGTACCATGTCTATTCCCTGTTGGCGGTCATTAGGCGTTTCTCCGCTCATCACGATGTCGAATGGCGCATCCAGCGTTCGCTGTTCCTGTATGTAGGCAACACTAGCACGAAAATCATCGAGCGTGAGCCATTTTTGCTTCTCTACATTGATGGACTTGAGTGCTAACCCATCCCATTTTGCAGCACGACGTAGTGGAGCATGTTTAGGCCAGCCGCCCGCAACCCAGAGCGGAATGCGTGGTACTTGTACAGGCTTCGAGAGCAGAGATACATTATTCAAAGTGTAATATTCACCAGTATAAGAAGATGTGTCCTGTTTCCACAGCCCATCGAGAATCGCTAGCCCTTCATCCAATCGCTTCGCACGTATCACCGAATTTCTCTCTTCATTGAATGCTGCGAACGTCTCTTCCGAATCTCCCAATCCTACGGTGCAAATCACCCGTCCCTGCGAAAGTTGGTCAAGGTTAGCAAGCCGTTGCGCTATCAGGTAAGGGCGATGGCGTGCAAGCGGAGTTGCCAGCAGACCGATCTTGATGTGTGACGTTTGCAGAGCAATCGCCGTGAGCGCGATCCACGGATCAACTGCACTGTTGTTGTCGGGTAACACATCCCATATAAAGAAACCATCCCAACCAGCGTTCTCAGCATCTACAGCCAGTTGTGCTAATACCAATGCATTTCCATAGTCCCCCGTTGTCGGAACATCAAGCCCAAATTTCATAGTCAAACTCCTTTTCATCACAACGATGAGTGTTTAGGAGCTAGAATACTCCTTCTTACATGACATCTTCTGTCATATATCATTGAGCTTAGTCATACTTAGGATGCCGTAGATATAAGCTGGAAGCACCGCATTCTTGGAAGCCAATGCGACGATAAATTTCAACGCCCATTGGTGATGCATTCAGGGTCGCAACGCGATAGCCTTGAGCGCGAGCTTCTCGTAAAGCGGCAAGCGTCATTGTTGCGCCAATGCCTTGCCGCCGTAGGTGTGGTAATGTGCCTATTGGTCCAATTGTGGCAACGCTTTCTCCCAAGAATACGCCAGAGGTCGCAACAGGCTCGCCATTTAGAGTGCCAAGATAGAGACGTAGCGGACTCTCTTGATGTAGATATGCATGCTTGTAAAAGGTAAACCATAGATGAATGACCTCTTCATGACTTCCCAATTCCCATACGTTTAACCACTGCTGTAACAATGCTTCGGTGTTCACTGGTTGAATGGTTAATCCTGTTGCAATAGAAATATTTTCGTTAAACTTGAGTAGGTCAAGCATCATTCCTGGCTCCGTCTCATGATGAACGAATCCACGCTCTTCCAAAAGCGATCCAAGATGAGTTGGTGAAGAGGACGCTCCAATGTGCCAGAGGAAAGGCATACGTTGCTGTTGAAAGTGGCTAACCACTCTGTCAATTGCTGTAGAGGCTGTATCAGGCTCAAGGCGAGCCTGTAACACTCTATTAAAGACATCATGACGAATACCCGTCTCGAACCAGACAAGTCCTTGCTCATTATGAAATGTTACATTCGGAAGACAATCGAACATTGCGAAAGACGCAATTTCGTTCGCATCCAGAGCTAGTGCGGCTTCCGAGAGCGAGAGTTGGTGCATTTTATTGTTCATACATGGACAAACCTTATCTCTTCAGGTGCATGGAAACGTCGGCCTGATACTTATGTTACCACTTCATTCCTGTCTTTTTTCCAAAAGAGAAAACGCTATGATGTGCCCTTTCACAAATTCAATATCCAATACTACTTCAAATATCGTTTCCATATAATTATATTTATGGATTTTATAAAATGTTAATAGTCATATTATAAATGAAACCATAATACTCTTATCGCCGTGTCACTTTTACAGACTGAGAATACTTCTCAGCCTTGTATTGGAAAGAGTGTCGGTGGTAACGATACCAGCCGCCTCTTGAGAGTAATAACTCTTGTGCCCACAGGAGGATAAAGGAACACTCTATGAAGGATAATACGTTAGTACAGAGCGTAAAACCTGCTCTGGCTGAACTCGTCGGAACATTTTTTCTGACGCTAGCCGCTTTAATAAGCGGAACTCCCTATGTCGTTGGCGTCACACTTGGCATCTTTGTCTATGCAATTGGCGCAATTTCGGGATGCAATCTTAATCCCGCTGTGTCGCTTGGCTTAATAGTGACTCGTCGTCTCCCGCTACTTGTCGGCCTCCTCTATATTGTGGTACAGATTGTAGGAGCAAGCCTTGCATTGCTGTTGGCGATGTTCACTGGACACCTTGCAACACAGTATCATGCGGCAAGTCCGCTCTTGGAGTTCCTAGGCTTTGGCTTTTTGATGGTGACGGTAATTGCTGTCTCGAATAAAATCGTTCCACAGGCAGGAAGTGGTATTGCAATCGGCGGAGCATTGGCGGCAGGACTCGTGACAAGCGGAGGTATCTTAAATCCAGCAGTGGCTATCGCAATGGGACAAGCCCTCTCGCCAGCTACCTGGGCAACGTTGCTGAGTGCAGTTGTTTTTAGTTTTATCGCCTCGCTGTACATCCCTGCTAAGAAATCTCAGGAAGATGAAGATGGCGAAGTGCAATCTCAAAGAAATATTCCGCTAAGTAGCAAGCAGAGCTTTGTGCGTAGCGTTCCACGAGCAAAGTGAAGAATTTGTGTAGGTTGCTTGACGTTATAGCAAGCATACAAGAAATAAAATTAGTAAATCATCGTAACCTCGCAGTTGAGGTCGTTTATGCGACCTTTGTTGCGGGGTTACTATGTTGTAGCAAACGAACTACTACGTCCAAGAAATGAATTGCTTAAACAATGCCACTAATGTTGTGAGCTGATCCTCTACGCTATATAGCGGACGATTTACGCCAATATATCCAAAGCTCTTGACTTTTCCCTTCTTTTATATTAGTATTTCAGTAAATGCTGAAATATTGGAATAAAGGAGTTCAATTATGCCTTCGACCGTCTCGGTACATACTAGCTGGCTCATTAGTTTCGCAATTACTCTTGCGTTTGCTATTGTGTATCCCTTCGTGCTGGCAATTATTGCGCGTTCGCGTCTGCATATTGGCTGGCGTTATTTCTGGTATGGCGCGTTGGTGTTCGCTGTGTTCCAAATTTTTACGCGTGTACCGGCGGTGACGGTGCTGAACAATGTTTTGGCACCGCAACTGAAAGCTTCGGCTCCGTTTCGTTTTACTTGGTATGTGATACTTGCGCTCACGGCTGGTCTATTTGAAGAGGTGGGACGCTATGTCGGCTATCGTGTACTAATGCGGCGTGAGGAGAAGACGTGGAGCAAGGCGGTTATGTATGGCATCGGGCATGGTGGTATTGAGTCTATTGTGCTTGTTGGCTTGCTTGGCTTGCTCTCGTTGTTCAATATTGTGGTCACGTCAACTTTGAATTTGAACATACTTACACCAAGCCAACATGCAACAGTAGTGCATCAATTCGCGCTTCTCAACGCTCAACCTGTATGGTATCCATTGCTTGGAATGTGGGAGCGTCTATGGACTCTACCCGTGCATATCGCGCTTTCTGTGATGGTGCTGCAAGTGTTTCGGCGCAAAAATATTGCGTGGCTGTGGCTCGCCATCTTTGCTCACGCTGTCGTTGATTTTACATCTGTTGAAATTACACAGGTGCTGGGTGCAAGCACCACGACATCACTTATCACTGAAGGTGTTATCGCGCTCTTTGGTATTATCGCGCTCGTGATAATATGGAGGTTACGCGATACTTCTATTCGTCCATCTTCAACTGAACAATTAGTGCTACAAAATTAGTTTCGTATAGAGAGCTTTGAGAAGGGTTTTAGGAGGTACAACAATGCGTTCTCACAAGAAACAATTCGACAATCGTAATCTACTATTCATTGCTGCAACGATAGGTTTGATGGGTCTCGTTGTCAATCAGCAACTACAACGTCCCCCTGAGGAGCGAACGTGGCAAGGAAGTGTTTTCGGGCTTCCCTACGACCTTCGTTTTCCAAAGTTTGAGCGCATACGCAGTACATTGTGGAACGAAAACAATCCACAACTCTTTGTGCCTAAGGCATTTGGCATAGGCTGGGACATAAATTTCTATCCACTCTTTCATCCACAGGAAGTTTAAGTAGGTATGCAAGAAGCGTACAAAGCCATCGCCGATCCAACGCGGCGGCGCATTCTCAAATATCTGCGTGGAGGTGAACGCAACGCGGGCGAACTTGCGGAATATGCCGGTGTAGGTCGTACCGCATTATCACATCATCTCACCGTGCTAAAGCTCGCGGACCTCGTGCGTGTTGAGCGACGTGGACAATTTCAGGTCTACTCGCTCAATACGACCGTTTTTCAAGACCTTATGACCGAAATAGTAGATTGGTTTGGTGGCATGGAGGATGGCTCTGTGGCGGAAAATCAAGACAAGACTCAAAACAATGATATCAATATGAGTTAAATTCTCTGGAGGCATGTCATGGACTCTTTAGATAATGGTAGTAAGCTAACGCCATTTCCCTCATATCGCGCGACGACGATTATTGCTCTTGTCATCATCGGACTACAGATAGCGATTGCTGCCGCGACATATCCCTTCTTACCCCCTGTCGTTCCCACTCATTGGGATGCCTCTGGCAATGTGAACGGTTACATGCCCAAACTCTTAAATGCTGTTTTTATCCCATTGCTTAGTATTGTACTGTTTCTGCTGTTACGTTTCGTATCGTCGATTAGTCCACGTTTGAGCGATCAAGACCCACGAGCGACACAGAAAATTGTTGGATTATTACTCACAGGAATTTTATTGTTTATGCTTATCATACAGGTGATAGTGTTTGCTATTCAGCTTGGGGTAGCAATCAACATCGTGTTTGTGGTAAATCTTGCCGTTTCTGCGCTATTCATCTTTATTGGCAATTACCTGGGGAAGGTACGTCGTAACTTCTGGATAGGTATTAGAACTCCTTGGACTCTTGCTAGTGATGTGGTATGGGAGAGGACGCATCGTCTAGGTGGCTGGCTCTTTGTTGCTGCTGGCGTCGTTGGTTTTATAACAACGTTTATTCCGTCATTCCGCATTTGGGGCGTTGTCGGCTCAATAATTCTTGTCTCTATGATAGTAGTGATTTACTCATACATCGTATATCGCCAAGTGGAGACGAGCGGTAAAAATCCGTTATCGCCTCCTTTTAATGACGTATAAATACATACTCAAAAATCCTGTGGCACGCGCCGCGTGCCACAGGATTTTTGAGTATGTATTACAATTTCACGACGGTTACGCCGAAGATGTCGCCAGCCTTGCCGACCTCTTCCAATGTCGAATCAGGAATGGGGTCGTCAACGGATATGACCATCAGTGCCGTTTCAGCCGTTCGTGGCTGTTGATTACCAAGACGTGGCGCACGCACAATTGGTCCCACATCCATGTGACGGATGTTGACGTTGGCCTTGCCCAGAAGTGTTCCGACGCGTCCAATCATACCCGGCTGATTCAGGTTGCGGCAGAAAAGAATGTAGCCCTCTGGTACGAACTCGGTTCCATAGCGACCAACGCGCGTAACGCGTGGTTCGTCATGCATCACCGTTCCGCTCAATACCTCGATATGCTCGTCCCCTTGCTCTACATGCTCCTGTTTGCCAGCAAGCGGCGAGGTATAGCCGTTGCTCTGCTGCACGCGTAAAGTGACAAGATTGGCGAACTCGGTAGCGGTGGTCGATTTTTGCTCGACGATCTCCAATCCCCACTGTTTCGCCAGCACCTGCGCGTTAATCATGTTCACATGCGCGTC
>CAXUGH010000189.1:0-10323 GCA_964250365.1 uncultured Ktedonobacteraceae bacterium | reverse complement strand
TGGTGATAACGTTCGAGCTAATTCATCGCCACTACACACGCGTCGAACGCGAACGTACATCAGATATCCCTATTCGACCCGCTGACATTCATCATCGGCTCATTGTTCCCGTTGCAGGTCTAACTGCTCTTGTAAAGCAGAGCGTATCGTATGCTCGCTCAGTCTCCTCTGATGTTCTAGCCATCCATGTTTCTACGCACAAAGGGCATACTGAAGGACTGAGAGCAGCGTGGGATGCATGGCAACAACAGTTGGGAGAAGACGAGCGCACGCCTCTGGAGATCGTGCCAATCACAAATCGCAACACTGTGCCTAACCAGGTTCTCGCGTACATTGATAATACTCACAAAGAGTTTCCTACTGATACTCTGACGGTGATATTGCCGGAAGTTGAGGTCGATCACGGGTGGGAGTACTTCCTACGCAATCGAATCGCGCTCCAACTCAAGGCCGCTCTCTTGTATCGCCCAGGGATAATCGTTACCGATATCTCGCCTTACAAAGACCCAAGACATCTGGCACGTCGCAACGAAAGCGACTTTATTCCAGAACATCCTCAGCAGGTGAAGCATCTGTTCATTGTGCCAATTGCCGGACTGGATAAAGCATCTAAGCAGAGTCTCGCCTATGCTCGTTCCATTTCAGATTATGTAGTAGCCGTTCATGTTGCGGTTGAGCAGAGCGATGCCGAAAGAGTGCGCCAGGGCTGGGAACGCTGGAAAGCACATCTGAGACCGGAAGAGAAAACAGAGCTAGTGGTGATTGAGTCGCCCTATCGCTCTCTATCACGTCCACTGTTGAACTACATCGACTCGATGCGCGAACTCTATCCTGATTACGCCGTCAACGTCATTCTGCCTGAGTTCGTTGTCGCGCATATATGGGAATACGTCCTACACAATCAGACCGCGTTCCAATTGAAATGGTCGCTACTCTTCCGCGAAAATGTTATCGTAACGAGCGTGCCGCAACAACTGCCAAGTCGGGCACGCGAAAACCGACAACCCCTAGAACCAATCATACCCGTATAATGTTATCGTTATCATCCATATGTGCGTGACAAGGAACTTGTCACGCACATATGGATGATAACCTATTGTTCCCCTTGCGTTTTTTTCTCATAGGCTGTAGAATCAAAGAGGTTCCACCAGTTGTTGGTAGCGTGAGATGTTGTAGGCTTCGATCACTGTATCCTCGATCAGACATCTATCTGCCACGATACCAGTCCCCAAGAAAGGTAGCAGAATGACCATTACTACTCGACCACGCACTATCGGTGAGTTGCGTGAAAGTGGATATAAGGTTCTTTCCATCAAAGAGGAGTTACGCAAAAATCTTATTCAGAAAATACGGAACGGGGAAGAGTTGTTCCCAGGAATTGTCGGCTATGAGGATACCGTTATTCCTCAAATCGAAAACGCCATTCTTTCTGGTCAAGACATAATCTTTCTTGGTGAGCGCGGTCAGGCAAAGACGCGTATGGCGCGTAGCCTCGTCAACCTACTCGATGAAGTTGTTCCAGTCATCGCTGGCTGTGAAATAAATGACGACCCATTCGCACCCATCTGTAAGGCATGCCGTGATAAAGTCGCGGAACACGACGACCTTGTAGAAATTGCGTGGCTGCCACGCGAGCAGCGTTACGGCGAGAAGCTCGCCACGCCTGATATCACCATCTCCGACCTTGTTGGTGAGGTCGATCCCGTTCGCGTTGCCGAGGGTCGCTATCTCTCGGACGAGCTGACCATTCACTACGGCATGATTCCGCGTACTCATCGTGGAATTTTCTGTATCAATGAGCTACCCGACCTCGCCGAGCGCATTCAGGTTGGCTTGTTGAATATCATGGAAGAACGCGACGTACAGATTCGCGGCTATAAAATCCGCTTGCCACTCGATGTCTACGTCGTCGCTAGTGCCAACCCGGAAGACTACACCAATCGTGGTCGCATCATCACACCGTTGAAGGACCGCATCGGCTCCGAGATTCGCACGCACTACCCGCTCACAGTCGAACACGAAATCCAGATCATGGAGGCGGAGAGCAATCACTATCCCCTCGATGGCATGGACGTTGTGTTCCCGCAGTTCATGAAAGAGGTTGTTGCCGAGATTACGCACCTTGCACGTAACAGCAACGACATCAGTCAGCGTTCCGGCGTGAGCGTGCGCGTCAGCGTCTCCAACTACGAGAACGTGCTGAGTAACGCCACCAAACGCGCCCTACGTCTCCGTGAGCGCAGCATCGCGCCGCGTGTCAGCGATCTGTCGTCGATCATCGCCTCGACCTCCGGTAAGATTGAGCTAGATACTGTTGGTGATGTCACGGAAGAGCGCGTCGTGCAGAAGATTGTCAATGCCGCCGTTCTCAGCGTCTTCGGACAGTACTTTGAGCAGCGCGAATTTGATCAGCTTGTAGCTGGCTTCGAGCGCGGCCTCAGCGTTCACGTCGCCGACGACATGCCCTCTATGGAGTATGTCAACCAGCTCTCCAAAGTTGGTGGCCTGAGCAAAGCTATCGACAAACTCAATGGTCGCGGCAACCCATCCAGTATTGCATCGTCCATCGAATTTATCCTCGAAGGACTACACTTAAATAGGCGTCTCAATAAAGATGCAGTCGGCGGCAAAACACGCTATCGCCGATAAGGGACACGCGACATGTTTGAACGCTTTCGTAAGAACCGCTACGGGTACTCGCGTTGGGATGGCACACAGCGTATCGAAGGACTTGACGCCGACGATATTCTCAAAGCTCTCTCCGACGACTACCTGGAGAATGGCAACCTGCAAGAGGCGATGCGTCGTCTCATGCGGGAAGGCATTCAGAGCGAAGATGGTCGCAAGTCGATGGGCCTACGTGAAATGATGGAGCGCATGCGGAACGCCCGCAATGAACAGCTCAATCGTTACAACATGGCCTCCGGCGTTATGGACGACCTGCGTGAGAAACTTGAGGAGATCAAGCAGCTAGAGCGAGATGGCATCCAGCGTCGTCTCGACTCACAAGATGGGCAACAACCTCAAGAGAGTCAGCAGTCCCCGCAAGGTCAACAAGGCCAACAAGGGCAGCAGCCTCAAGGCAACCAGTCTCAACAGGGACAGCAAGGTCAGCAGGGGCAACAAGGCCAGCAACAACAGGGTAGTCAATCTCAGCAAGGTCAACAAAGCCAATCTGGAAGCCAGTCTCAGCAAGGCCAACAGGGACAGCAGGGTCAGGGACAACAAGGGCAATCAGGCGAGAGTAGCGATGCATTAAGCCCGCAGCAGATGCGAAAAATGCTCGAAATGATTGCCAAGCGTAAGCAGGAGGCACTCAATAGTTTGCCACAGGATATTCCTGGTCAGATTAAGGGTCTCTCCGAATACGACTTCATGGACGATGAGGCACGCGATAAGTTTAACGAACTGATGGCGAGCTTGCAACAACAGATGATGCAGCAATACTTCCAGGGTATGCAGCAGTCTCTGCAAAACATGACGCCCGAAGATGTTGCCAAATTGCGCGAGATGATCCGCGATTTGAACAAGATGCTCAAAGAGCGACAAGAGGGACGCGAACCGGATTTCGATTCGTTCATGCAAAAACATGGCGAGTACTTCCCCGGCGTCAACTCTCTCGACGATCTGATCGAGCAGATGCAGCAGCAAGCGGCAGCCATGCAAGGAATCATGGAGAACCTGTCACCAGACCAGCGCCAGGAACTGCAAGACCTCATGGAGCAGATGATGGGCGATGACCGCATTCGCGTCGATATGATGGAGCTAGCGCAGAACCTCGAAGCGATGGCACCATCGGAGCAGACACGAACACGCTTCCCCTTCCGAGGCAAAGAATCGTTGCCGCTCAACGAAGCTATGCGGATGATGAACCGTCTCCAACAAATGGAGGGCCTGGAAGACCAGATGCAAGAGGCGCGACGCCTGGACAACATCGACGCCATTGATAGCGAAAAGGTCAAGGACCTCCTCGGCGACGAAGAGTATCAATCGGTTGAACAACTGAAAGAACTCATGAAGACGCTCGAAGAGGCTGGCTACATTCAGAAGAAGGGCAATCGCTGGGAGCTAACGGCGCGTGGTATTCGCAAGATTGGTCAGAAGGCGTTGCAGGACATCTTCAACAAGATGAAACGCGACGGCTTCGGACGCCATGTCAGCCCTTATCGGGGTGTCGGCGGTGAACGTACCGATGATAGTAAGCAGTATGAGTTTGGCGACGCGTTCTTGCTTGACCTCAAGCAAACGTTGATGAACTCTGTGCATCGAGAGGGTACGGGCACACCCGTTCATCTCGTCAAGGAAGACTTCGAGGTCTACCGTACCGAATTCACTACGCAGTCCTCAACTGTGTTGATGATCGACATGAGCTATAGTATGGTTCTCAACCGTTGCCAACCTGCCGCGAAAAAGGTGGCTGTTGCATTGGAGAGCCTGATTAGCTCGCAGTTTCCACGCGACAACCTGTACATCGTCGGCTTCTCCGCAATGGCTCACGAGTATAAGCCGGAGGAGCTGGTCGAGATGAGCATCTATGACAACCAGCGTGGCACCAACATGGCACACGGTTTGATGCTGTCACGACAACTCCTCGCACGCAGTCGCGGCATCAACAAACAGATCATCATGATTACCGATGGTGGTCCAACTGTCTGGTTCGAGGATGGCATCTGGAAATTCGACTATCCCAGCCCCTACGCAGAGCAACAGACGCTGCTAGAGGTCAAGCGTTGTACGCGTGAAGGCATCACCATCAACACCTTCATGCTCTATGACGATCAATGGATGGTCGCCTTCGTCGATCAACTGACCGAGATCAACAAAGGGCGCATGTTCTACGCCGACAAAGATAATCTCGGTGAGTACCTGCTCGTGGACTACCTGAACAGTAAAAGGAAAATCGTCTCGTAGATGTCGGACTCTGTAGATACACCCTCTAACGCGTTTCTTGAAGGGCTACAACAGTTGCACCTTTCACTAAACGCAACTCAAATTGAGCAACTCCTGCGCTTCCGCCGGGAGTTGCTCGATTGGAATACACGCATCAACCTCACCGCCATTACCAATCCCGACGAAGTACTCATCAAACACTTTCTCGACTCGCTCTCTCTCCTCTGTATCTACGACCAGCCCAACACGAAACTGCTTGATATCGGCTCTGGCGCAGGCTTTCCCAGCATCGTCCTCAAAATAGCACGTCCCCAATGGCGCGTCACCTCGCTAGAAGCCACAGGCAAAAAAGTCACCTTCCAGCAACACATCATCGACCAATTACACCTCGATGGTATCGTGACCATCCACGCACGAGCCGAAGAACTCGCCCACAAACAAGCCTATCGCGCTAAATTCGACCTCGTAACCGCACGAGCCGTTGCCTCACTCCCAACCCTGCTAGAATACTCTGCCCCCTATAGTTGTCTCGGAGGTCAAATAATCCTCCCCAAAAAAGGCAACCTCACCGAAGAGCTAGCACAGGGTAAACGCGCCGCCCAACAAGTCGGAGCCTTGTTGAAGGCTGATAAGCCCGTAACGCTGTCAGGGCTAGACGACGGAAGACGGTTGCTGGTATGGGAACAGAAAAAAGTATGCCCTCCTGAGTTTCCGAGAAGTGGCGCAGCGATAGCGAAGAAGCCTTTAGGCTTATCGTATGAACGCGATAAATCTTAATACTGTGCAAACAAAAACAATATTTCGTGGAGAAATTACCATACGTCTGTCTCCTTCCATTGACTCGCCCACCATGCCGCATGAGGTATTCCAGAACGTTCCATCGCTTGAAGAAATGCTTGGTGGTCAAAGGCAAGACAATGTAGTTCCACATGGAAAGATGTCCCGTCGAAATCAAGAAGAGCATATTCAGCCCACGATGGCTGACGAATTGCACTGATAGGAGTCACTCGGTCCATCGCTAAACCAACGCTTCCTGGATTAAGGATAAGCATATCTTTGTAGCGGCGAAAGAGTTGAACATGAGTATGCCCTCCTACCAGGATATCTGCTTGGACTCCTGCAAATGCTTGCTCTAGTTCTTCTTCCGATGTCGTTGGCAAAATACGCTCCTTGTAGGAGCGCGGAGAGCCGTGATAACAGAAAAGGACTTTGCCATTGCCAAGAGGATAAGTAATCGTTGGTTGAAATGATTGGAGATATGCTCGATCCGTAGAAGAAAGTTGCTGAGCGCACCAAAGATCAATGTCCTGCCAATTCTGTTTCAGAAGTGTTGCTTCCTTCTTGATGTGTGGTTGTAAGAGCCATGCATCCATGTTGCCCATCACAACTGGACACCCGATTTCTTGTAATCTTGTGATCACCTCTCGTGGCTGAGGACCAGTTGAAGCAACGTCGCCAAGACAAATGATGTGGGTAATCTGTTGTGTCGCCAAAGATGTAAAAACGGCTTCTAAAGCAATATAGTTGGCATGGATATCAGAGATGAGAGCGAGACGCAATTTGATTTCCTTTCTTTTCCTACTACATCCCTCGTTAGCTACTCGCTGATAATCGCAATAGAACTACTCAAACAACGTCAACTCCGTCACCAACGGGCTAATCTCCTTCACCGTCCCATCCTGATGAAAGAGGAATGGATTAGTTATACCATCCTCATCCGTCGGCACAAGCCCAGCCTCTTCGATAAAACGCGAAGCCACCGCATCACCACCGCGATATTGCAATATGGACGAGAGAAAAAGCTGCCTTCTCGCACGCGTGAAGGCGACATAGGCAAGGCGTCGCTCTTCCGCTATTCCCGTCTGCACAACAGGACCGTCTTCAGCAAGCGTATAGGAGCGTCGATGCGGAAAGATACCCTCCGTCAGACCCATCACAAATACCACTGCACTCTCTAGCCCCTTCGCCTTGTGAATCGTCATCAAATTGACGCAATCGCGCTTATTCTTGCTACTCTCTTCCGCCTGCTCCTTGAGCCGAGCCATTGCGCTGAGAAAATGGCGAATCGTGTGGTGACGTTGCGCTATCTGTACAAGTTCCTCCAACTCATCGTAACGCCCCTCTAACCGTGCTTCATCTTTTGGTGCTGTTGACTCGGCTTCCTCCTCACTTTCGCCATGCTTACCATCGCAGTGTCGCAAATGTGTATCATAGGCGTATTGGCGTAGCAACGTAATTGCTTGAGCAGGATTGTTGTGGCATTGCTTATAGACACGGGAAATGAGCGCAACGAAGTCTTTTACCCCAGGTTGAAACTCTGCTGCTATCGTATAGCTATGCTCCTCGCAATACTGCAACAGTGGCCTACCACCAGCATGCGCCATGAGTGTGCCAAAGAACGTTGGCGTGAAGCGATGCGAAGTCTTCGTGGTACGCGTGAAATAGTCGCGTGAGGGAATGTTTGCAACGCCGCGAAACGCCATGTTCTGCTCGCCACAATGAATCGGTGTAAACACATCGTCCCATTTTTGTGGTGTTGATCCTGAACGTGCCGCGATATACTCCTGATGCACACGTACACCATCAATCAGTGCGAGATAGGCAAGAATATCGCGTGTCGTCTTGCGCTTGAAGAACGAGGAGCCACCAACGGTACGATAGGGAATGCCGTTACGCGCCAGCGCAATCTCCGCCGAGGCAAGGTGATGATTTGTGCGCGACAAAATAAAAATATCCTGAAACGAAAGCTCTTCGTGCTGTTCGCGCCATCCTTTGACTAGCGTTCCTATGCGCGTAGCAATGCCGTCGGCCTCGCGCTCCTGATCCTCATACGCCGTAACCGTCACCGGTCCCCCATCTGCTTGCGTAGCACGCAGTACCTTCTCAAACCCTGGCGTAACCTCATTATGCCCAATCAGCTTGTTCGCCGCATCAAGTATCTGCGGCGTCGAACGATAATTGTGTTCGATGCGGTAAATAGTCCCTTTAGGATACATCTCCCGAAAAGACAGAATCGATGCCTCTGGACTCGCGCCACGAAACTGATAAATCGCCTGATCCGGGTCGCCGACCACCACAACATTATTCTTAGGGGAAGCGAGATACTGAATCATCTTATATTGCGATGGGTTGGTATCCTGCGTCTCATCAACCTGCAAATACTGATATTTGCCCTGCCATGTCTTGCGGAACTTAGGGCTACTCTCAAGCAGCGATAGCGGTACATAGATAAGGTCGGAGAGGTCGTAGAGCTTGTCTTTGTGCTTCGTCTGTTCGTAGCGCATAAAGAAATCCTGATAGCGTTCGGCAAGGTCGATTTCGATGCACAGGTGCGAACGGAAAAAGTCCGCTGATTGCTCAGGCTTAACCTGTGCCTCCTTTGCCCGATCAACCGCGCTCAACACGTCTGCGATCTCGACCTCCCAGTTCATGCCGCGCGAACGGTCACTACGCCACGGACGCAGAATATCCTCCGCCAGCCATTGACGCGGCTCACCGCTCACCAGTCGCTGATTCAACTCTTGTGGCGTCCATTCCAACTTCTCGCGTAGCATGTGATGTCCCAGTCCGTGAAAGGTCACAACGCGCAGCCCCTTCACATCCTTTGCCGCGAAGCCGCGCCCCTTGAGAGCCTTCAACGCGCGTTTCTCCATCTCATCGGCGGCAGCGCGTGTAAACGTCACGCACAGAATCGCTTCGGGCGCAACCTTCTCGTCCGCGATCAAACGTACCAATCGCTGCACAAGAATAGTCGTTTTGCCTGTTCCTGCCGCAGCCACAAACGCCGCCGGACCATTCGTATGCCCAATCGCGGCAATCTGTTGTGGATTAGCAGTGAGTTGAACGAGTTGAGGAGAGGTACGAGTCGTTGCTTTGGGTCGCTGAGAGGCCATAACTACACAATCTTCTTCCTAAGTTTCCTATGCATTCATCTGTTCCGAGGCACACTATAGCATGTGGTGCCCAAGCCTTGCAACCCTCTAGGACTCCTGTTCCACACTATTCCGCGTGCGAAACATGAACCGTGCGCTGTCTCGGTCCATCCAACTCCACCAGCACAATCCGCTGCCACACTCCCAGCAACAACCGCCCATTCGCATACGGCACCGTCACCGCAGGTCCAATAATCGACGACAACAAATGATCCGGCGCATGCCCTGGATCATGCGGGTGCCGATACTTCAAATGCGGCAACATTCCCCGTAACGCATCAAGAAAATCGCGGTCCGTCCCCGGATCAAGATCAGCCGTCGTAATCGCACTCGTCGTATGCGCCACAAACACCGTACAAAGCCCATTCTCCGTATGCGCTTCACGTAAGTACGACTCTACTCTATCGGTGATATCAATGATCTGGTCTTTTTGGCGCGTTGAAATTGTGAGTGTTTTCATGGATGACTCCTTTTTGGTGGTTTGTGTTGTACATGTTAGGCATGAAGGGTGGACAGACACTATCATATCGGTAATAGACGTAGTTTTTACATACGATTGGAAAATAGCATGGAGTAGTTATTGGCTACATGTGGCTTCGTCGTGTATGATCTCTTGTCCTCAAGCTTTCCAGCTTACTCAAAAGCTGGGGAAAGCCATTTATAAAAGATGATAGTTGCATCGAGCGTTCCTTTTGTATTTTGAGCATAGGAAGGAATGATACCTACTTCTATGTAGCCTAACTTCCGATAAAGGCGTTCAGCATTATCTCCTTGGCGTGTATCTAGCACAAGTAATGGGCGACCGAGTTCAAGTGCTAGTGGTTCAAGTGCCTGCATGAGTTTACGTCCAATTCCTCGTTGTCGTTTATGCTGGAACACAAACAATTTTTGGACTTCCGCTCGATGCTGAGCGTTGGGTTTGGTCGCAAGTTCGAGTTGAACGGCTCCTACAATACTCCCAGAATTACAGGCGACGAGAAGAATGCGCTTCTGCTCAACAATTTCCTCCAAAACTGAATCCCAGTATCTATATGCCTCCTCTTCGCTGAGAGGTGGAAGAAAGCCAACAGAAGCACCACTTGCTACAGAATCCTGAAGAAGCCCAATGAGTTCGGGCAAAAGAGCGTGTCTATCTTCTGGAATAACCGCTTCGACTGAAAAAGACGATGAATCTACCATGATATGCTGCTTTCTTTGAGTAACATTTACGCCTAAGATGAGAATATCATAAAACATAGAGTTTTCGGAAGGTCGATTGGAGCCGCGACTCAATAGCTTTCAGAAAGTGCCACTAACTATTTCCACAGACCATAACTACACATGCCCTTATAGTGTAAAAAGCAATGAAAGGCGATGGAAACACCCCACCTCCTCTCATTGCTTTTTATACTATATGTAAGCTGTACAATCGCTGATGCCATTGACACCATTGCATGTCCATATTTGTATATTTAGGGCACATGCCACTATGGGAAACATATAGGTGTAGCTCCTCGATATA
>CAXUGH010000188.1:4141-10334 GCA_964250365.1 uncultured Ktedonobacteraceae bacterium | reverse complement strand
ACAGCCGCCTCGATCTTCTCAATCGGCAACTGTCGCCCGATGATACCCGTAGACGAACATAGCACCAGTTCATCCTCGATATTCAGCAACCTCGCCGCATATTCAGTCATATGGTAGGCATTGAGCAGGCCAACCTCGCCTGTCGCGCAGTTCGCGTTGCCACTGTTGACGATGACCGCTTGCGCCTTGCCACTTTTGAGTCTCTCCTGGCATACCAGTACAGGGGCGGCACGCGTACTACTCGTGGTGAATGTTGCAGCGGCAACGCAGGGAACATCAGAGGCTAAAATAGCGAGGTCTGGAATCGCGGCGTCAGATTTAATACCACTAATCGTAATGCCTGCGCGGAAACCTTGTGGAGCAGTAACACAATTCTCAATCTCATGAAATAATTCGGGCAAAGAAACACACCTCCTCAATCAGAAAATGCTCCCGACTCTCTCGCAGAGAACTCAGGAACATATGGTTATGCTCATTGTACAATGTGGGAGCCGCTTACCACAACCCCAGCGAGATACTATGTAATAGTCGAGCGTAGGACTTCTGGGTCAGGTATCTCCTGTTTCCTATGCTCACTCTCGTTAGAGAAAGCAGAGATTATATTTAGCTTCGTCGAGGTAAAAATGCTGAACCAATATAAAAAGATAACACCAAATATGTATGCTATCGGAATTATAGGTGCCGCTGTACTTTTCAGGTGCTTTTTGGCATGGAATAATTGGCCTCTTCTAAATAGTGATGAAGGCACAATGGGAATTATGGCAATTCATATTCTACATGGTGAACGCCCCATCTTTTTTTATGGGCAAAACTACATGGGCACGGGAGAAGCATATATTGGTGCTCTTCTCTTTCCATTGTTCGGTATCTCGGTATTTACTCTCCGCTTAGGTCTTATTTTGCTTTTCGCGCTCTTCTTGGTGTGTATGTATGTGCTTACATGTAAACTTTATACTCAAAAATTTGCCCTCTTTACTCTGGTAGTGTTGAGCCTCGGTTCAAATGCAGTATTCTCTCGCCAACTTGTAGCTCTTGGAGGATACGCTGAAACGATATTTCTCACTTCGCTGGCCTTCCTCCTAACCTATCAATTAGCAGTCTCTCAATTTAGTAAACATGTTGTGAGGCGTTTGCTCATGTATGGTAGTTGGGGACTTGTGATTGGGCTAGGTCTGTGGAGTGATCTTATAATTTTTCCGTGGGTGGTTGGTAGCGGTATTCTGCTCGTGTTATTTTGTTGGAGAGAGCTGCTAAAAGGTGCCATTCTTCTGGTGCTGCTCGGCTTCATGCTAGGAACATTCCCATTGATCGTCTATAACATCGGCGCAACCCCTGATCAAACAACCTGGGCTATGCTTTTTTCATTGAGGGGAACTGTTCCATTGAGATTCAGCATTGTATTACAGCAGATAAAAAACACTATGGAAGTAAGTATACCAACGATTACAGCAAATCCATTTTGCCATTCTGATGAACTTCCCTTCCTCAAAATACTCGGTTTTGAGCCGTCATATCCTCCTACATTTCAATGCCACGCAGAAGGCTTCGCCTGGAGTACAATATATCTCTTTCTTCTGGCTACATCTGCTGTCCTGGCACTTTTCTCTCTCATAAAAATAATACACACATCTCGATTTTCTACTAGCACATCTCAAATTGCTAAATATTTCTTTCAAATAATCCTGTTCTTCTGTAGCATGATAGCTCTATTCGTCTACCTACGTAGCCATGCACCTCTCGATGGGAAGGCGCAATATTCCCGTTATTTGATATGCTTGTGGGTTGCAACTCCATTAGTCCTCTGGCCTATCTGGAGAGGCGCAGCATCTATACGATTTCAGGAGAATAGAAAATTCTCCATTCAACTGGTAAAGCCCTTAATGTATCTTAGTGTCCTCCTCGTTTTGCTCTCCATTTTTCTTTACGGAACGGGTAAAACAGTGGCAGAGGTGCCTCTTGCCAGAGCCGCCAATACACAAGAAGCTCAACTCATTCAGGGTCTGCTAGAACATCATATTACTCATGTCTATACAGATTATTGGACATGTGATCGCCTTGCGTTTCAAAGCCAGGAGCATATTATATGTGGAGTTCTAACTAGTGGATGTACACTAGAGCGTGGCTTCCATAATAGGTACGCACCCTATTACATAACAGTAAGTAATGATCCATCCGCGTCATATCTCATCCTTACAGATGCAAACTGTAATCAAGCGGTAAATCTAAAAATGACCCATGAGGGCAAAAAATATCGTACCTTTACGCTCAATGAATATACCGTTGCTCAACCTACATAGCTCTTTATCTGCTCTGGACATCTTACCTATTCTCTTGTCAAATACCAATGGCGCGTGCTATTCTAGCACATATGGTCTAAATTTATTTCAGGGAAGCATAAAGAGGCGTGGATTATGGCGGATAGCGGCACTCCACAGCGCGGTACTCTATTGCGACGCGCTCACGATTTGTTAGAGAGCATAGGCCAACCCGTTGCCGAGCATGTGTTGATACAGCATCTTTTTGGCGCGACTAATACGGGACAACAAGGCTTCTGGACGGTGATGTTACGACAGGCATTGCGAAGTTCCGCGCTCTTTGAAGAGATGGGCGAGGTCGGTATCACTAGTGATGTACGCTGGTCGCTCTCCGCATGGCGTAGCACACAACAATTGCTCGACAACGTGGAATTTGTGGTCATAGACACCGAGACAACTGGCCTCCGTCCTGGCCCAGACCGCGTAATCGAGGTCGCCTGTGTGCGTGTGCGTGGCGGCGAAGCAATAGACTCTTTTCAGACGCTTATCAATCCAGGTCGCCGCATTCCATCCTTTATCGCACAATTTACAGGTATCACAAATGAGATGGTCAAGAACGCACCGACCGCGCAAGAGGTGATGCCTGATGTGATGAGCTTTATCGACGAAGCCATTGTTGTAGGGCACAACGTCGGCTTTGATATCGGCTTTCTCTCGTATGAGGCGCAACTACTTGGACGCGCCTTTCCGCCCGATGGTCTCGATACGATACCGCTAGCACGTCGTTTTTGTCCCGGCTTAAAGCGTTTCAAACTTGACATGGTAGCCAGCCATCTCAATATTCCAGCCGCCAATCGACACCGTGCCCTCGGTGATGCAACAGTAACCGCCGCCGTCTTTCTCCGCATTCTTGAGCTAGCGCGACAGCAAAACATCTCCACGCTTGGTCACTTGCGCCGTCGTCTGCAACTGCCCGTCGCATGGAGTGGTGATATCTCTCAACTGATGCCTGGAATAAGAGACGAAACATGGCGTGCCGATGGCAAAATTGCCTCATCGTCGCTACCAACTACGCGTCCGACAGGGAGCCTCTTTCTCAACCCCGCCTGGAAACGCAACTTCTCGACCAAGCCCGGCGTGTATCTGATGAAGGACGCTAACGACCAAGTTATTTATGTTGGTAAGGCCAAGTGCCTCAAAAATCGCCTTGCATCATACTATAGCCACCCGCTCGGCTATACACGCAAAATGGATGGTCTCTTGCAGAGCGTCAAAGAGATCGAAACCATCGAGATGGGGTCAGAGCTTGAGGCATTGTTGCGCGAGTCGGAGATGATTAAAGCACTGCAACCTGCATACAATGTGCAGTTGCGAAACTATGAACTGTATCCCTTTATCAAAATCGATGTGCAACATCCCTTTCCCCGCGTCTACTCGACAAAAGAGGTTGCATCCGATGGCGCACGCTACTTTGGTCCGTTCCGCAGTCGGCGCATGGTCGATCTCACTATCGAACTGGTGCAAAAAGTCTTTCCCGTGCGAACATGCACACGTAGCTTACCACCACAAGCTAAAGCCTCCGATCCATGTTTGCGCCTGCACCTTGACCGTTGTTCCGCTCCCTGTCGCGGTGGTGTTGACCCCACCGAATATCAGAAGGTAATTGAGCAAGTCTGCGCCTTCCTAGGTGGTGAGCGTGAAGACCTGCTGGAACGCTTACGTCGCCAGATGCACGAGGCCGCAAACAATCTCAATTTTGAGCGTGCCGCGTGGTTTCGTGACGCCATTCGCAGTGCCGACGAGGTGCTAATCGGGCAGCGTCTCATCACAGGAGCCGTCGAAGCGAACAATCTGTTTATCGTCTATCCCTCATCAAAGGACGGCTACAACGAAATTTTCCTTATTCGTCACGGACGCCTCATTCAGCAACAGTCTATACTGCACGAACCACAAACTATGAAACAAGCGGTGCTTGTCATGCTCGACGAGGCCGCTAGATTAGGCGACGCCCCTAGCATCGTAGGCAAAGCCGAGGTTGACCAGATCAACATCATTAGCCGCTGGATACACCGTCACAGTGACGACCGCGCCTTCTTCTCTTTCCACAGTGCCCTCACCGACAAAGACGCCGCTCTCGACTTAATCGAGCGCATGTGGATCGACGTTGACGCCGCTCGCATGCTCCCGATTGAAGAGTACGCGGAAGAGTTGGAAGAGATAATCTAAGTGTTTACTCAGGCAAGCAACTTCCTGGAAAACCTCGGCACTCGTGAACCTCGTAGACAAAAATTCCAGCTTGTACGCCTGGATCATCATCCATAATCTTTTTAACATCTTCTACAGAAGCGTTAAAAATACCAATCCCTGATACGTCGCTACCGTCGTTGACTGGACAGACGATAGGCATCATACCATCCGCACGTAGCGAGAAATTCCTTCGCCCATGTTCCCAAATAATTTTTTCAATTCCATCTTGCTGTTTGTTTGGACCAGCCTTGAGAATGACAACACAATACTGCCTCGTAGTTGCTAGTGTTCTATGCATAAACTCATCGGTGATTACTGCCATGAAGGTTATTCTCCTTAAATATTCCCAATTTACTGCATTAAGAGAAGTGTATAATACAGATGTTCCAATTACAAGAGTTGGCATAACATCGTTCTTTCTGTTATATCCAATTAAGATATTGCGTATACACGGTATAATAAGGCTTACATATGCACAGAGAGCAGGGAGACCCTTGCGGTCTCCCCTACATATTTTTTTTGAACACCAACCCATACAAGTTAAAGCGTAACGTGTAAGGAGACCACACAACCATGTTACTGTCCGATAAACGTATTTTGGAAGAGCGAGAGCGCGGAAATCTTGTCATTGAGCCGTTTGACCGTCGTCATCTGGGTACGAACTCGTATGATTGTCGGCTCGGCGAGTGGTATTTCCAGGGCGACGCCAATGTCGAGGTGATGCATCTCGATAACCCGGAGGAGATTCGCCGCTATTGGGGCGAGCCGCGCAAGGCACATGGCAACAAGATTGCTATTCGCCCCGGCACCACCATTCTCGCGCACACGCAAGAGGTTATCGGCGGTCACAATGGTTTTCTGGCGAAGATGTACTCGCGTAGCACCGTTGCGCGTTCTGGCCTCTCTGTCTGTCGCTGTGCGGGTGTCGGCGATGTCGGCTACATCAATCGCTGGACAATGGAGATTAGCAACCACACGCAGACGGCTATCTGGGTGCCCGTCGGCTTCCGAATCTGCCAGCTTACCTTTGAATACGTCGGCGAGACGCTCAAGGAATATCACGGCAAATATGGCAAACCCGGCAGCGATTGGACGCCCGAAGACATGTTGCCCAAACCCTACTTCGATTGGGACTACGATGAATACCGCACAGACCGCGAACGCTAGCAAGAGGAGAGGCATGTGAGCAGGGGACGGTTGATCTCATTTGAAGGACTCGATGGAGCAGGTAAAAGCACACAGATGCGCCTGCTCGAACAGTGGCTTACCACACACGATATTTCCTATATTCATACGCGTGAACCAGGTGGTACGCCCTTCGGTGTAGAGATACGCCGCGTCCTGTTCGATCATCCCGAACTAACCATCACACCGCTTGCCGAAGCCTTTTTGTTTCAAGCGGATCGTGCCCAACATTTCACAACGCTTATATTGCCTACACTCGAACAGGGTATCCACGTACTCACTGACCGTTGCTTCGACTCTAGCATTGCCTATCAGGGAGTAGCGCGTGGCGTTGGTGCCGAGCTTGTCCTACACCTCTCCATGATCGCAACGCAAAATCACGTCCCCGACCTCACCATACTGCTCGACCTCGACCCCACACAAGTACAGGCACGCACCAACACCTCTTCCGACCAGAGCGGCCTTCGTGAACAGCAATCCCGCTTCGATAGCGAATCCGAAGCCTT
>CAXUGH010000188.1:0-4041 GCA_964250365.1 uncultured Ktedonobacteraceae bacterium | reverse complement strand
CAGATGCAAATCGACGAAGCGAAAATAAACAAGGCTGTTGCTCCTGTCCAACCACAAGGTTCATTTAGAGAGGTGCTAGTAGTCTTTCTACGGCTCGGCCTGACCTCCTTCGGGGGACCAATTGCCCATCTTAGCTACTTTCGGCAAGAGATTGTTGTGCGCCGCAAGTGGCTCGATGAGCAGAACTACGCCGACCTGCTTGCACTATGCCAGTTCTTGCCAGGCCCTTCGAGCAGCCAGATGGGAATTGCGCTTGGTATCACGCGTGCTGGACTATCGGGAGGTCTAGCGGCATGGCTTGGCTTCACTCTTCCCTCGGCTCTTGCCCTCACGATTTTTGCTCTGCTTACTAACCGTATACACAACTTTGCACAAGCCGGATGGTTACATGGTCTGTTAGTGGTTGCAGTAGCAGTGGTGGCACAAGCAGTATGGGGCATGGCAACAAACCTCTGCCCTGACCGTCCTCGTATCACTATTGCATTGTTAGCCGCAATCACAATATTGCTCTTTCCCGTCGCTATCGTACAAATACTCATTCTTGCTCTCGGTGGGCTAGTTGGATGGCGATTGTTGCGTGAGAACGATGTAGCCAAACCTTCGGTACTTCCTCTAGCTATATCACGTCGCCTCGGTACTGCTTCGCTAACCATTTTCTTTGTGCTTCTTATAGCCTTGCCAATTCTACGCTTTCTCTTTCCCGTACAGGCACTCGCGCTCTTCGACACATTTTATCGTGTCGGCTCACTCGTCTTTGGTGGTGGACACGTCGTCTTACCACTCTTGCAACGCGAAGTCGTACCTGCTGGTTGGGTTACAAACGATCAGTTTCTTACAGGGTATGCCGCTGCACAAGCCGTACCAGGACCTCTCTTTACCTTCTCAGCCTTTCTTGGGGCTGTAAGCAAACCTACGCCGAATGGCTTGCTTGGCGCACTAATTGCACTCGTCGCCATCTTCTTACCCTCATTTCTCCTGGTGATTGGCATTCTCCCATTCTGGAATCGTCTGCGCTCCATCGAAGCATTTCAGGCTGCTCTACGAGGCATCAACGCCGCCGTCGTGGGCATCTTGCTTGCCGCTCTCTACCAACCAATCTGGGTTAGCGCGATTCACGCCCCCATAGATTTTGCTCTAAGTCTAATCGCCTTTGGTCTGCTCGTCATCTGGAAAGTTCCGCCCTGGATAGTTGTGGTGCTTTCCGCGCTTATTGGTGCAGGTTTGAGTATTTTGTAGGAACCGATTTATCGCGTCAGCCCGTGCAATTTATCTACGTCACATCAAGATACTCCAACGCCCATCGTCGTAAAAATCTAAGTTGTCTATCAATGTAACTGTCATTTAGCGGTTCTGCGACATAATCTGCGGCTGTCGCAGGATAAATTCCCATGCTCCAGAAGATTCTGGCGACAAACAGCAACGGCTCTGCCTCCATATCAATCGGATGAATTTGTCGTTTGCTGGCATAGCCCTTTAGATAGGTTGACCATATCATGTCGCCATGCTCACGCTTTCGCGCATTCATCCTGAATGTGGCAAGGTCGTATGCTCGCCACCCCAATCCACCACAATCAAAATCGAAGAAGGTGACAACTCCATTCTGTGTGATATGAGCATTTCTCTCCGTTCCATCACCATGACAAATTCCCCAGTCCAGTTCGGGTGCTAAATGCATAATGCGCTTCCCAAGCGTATCCGCGACCCTCAACAGAAACGCCATATCCTCTGGTCGATGCTCAAGGTACGGTTTAGCAAGCCTGAGGGGATCGTGGATAAGATAGTCAACGTCGAGGAAAAAGCGAGTATGCGAACTTGTAAACCCTTGCGACGCTTGATGAATCAGGGCAGTTGCTAATCCCATCTGATAGCTCTGCTCTTCCGTCAAAATCGGCTCTTCCCCATTCGCATAGGTGAAGAGAACCATGTATCTCATTCCTTCGGGTGCGTGAAGTCCATGAACGAAGAAGCCATCGTTTCTGACAAGAGGAGTGGAAACTGATGCTCCCCGCTGACGAAGATATGTAAGCATGTCCATTTCATAGAGGATTTCCGAGAGTGTGCGCCAATTTGGTCTATAAATACGTAGCACATAGGACTCGCTAGCCGTTCGGACGCGATAACTATCGCTCAGCCCACGCCTGATAAGCTGGCAATCGAGCAGGTTGTCGAGAGAATAGTTACGTGTAACTTCTTGCAGAAGTGCGTCGGCGGAGAGAATGGAGGAAGTGACGGGAAATATTTGAGTAGTCATTTGACTGCTTACAGGTTGTTTTGTGTTCTGCGCGTCGGCCTTTGACGGTTGTATTGGCATTTTTGATTCCTCTTAAATTCATTTAGATAATACACACTTATATCGTTTCTATCGCTTTTTCAATATTGTAGACTGTACCATATTACAGATGCAACCATTAGCCAACATTCACAAAAATATAGATAACCAAATTTTGTGAATGTCATATGCTATTTTGTGGTTGAAACGCAACAGTAACACCTTGTCTATCGTAGTAATGCTGGACCTCTTTTGAACGCTGTTATAAAAGTTCCAGGAGGACGTTATGGAACAATCTTCAAACGATAACCCTTCACCCATCTTCGTCACCTATCAGTCAATTATTGTAACTATATTTCGTAGCCCTGCAGCTTGGCTTTTTGTTGCTCTGTACGTTGCTGCTGCCATTATAGAGGCATTCCTCTTAGGTGCATCTTCTCTTGTTAAACCGTTGATAACTCTTTTCGTCTATATTCTAATTATACTTGCTACCATCGCCTTCACTCAGAATGCTCCTCCACCTATCATACAGGTGGAGGTTTCATATTCACACCGCTTCCTCTGGTGGCAGTTCGGTATTGCCTTGCTCTTCTGTTTGCTTTCAGCTTCCTATAGTCTCCTCCTCTTTGGACCTCTTCAGGCATTAGTACACTATGGAGGACTCTTTATCTTAGGGAACATTCTAGTTTTGTTCCTCTTGTCCGTTATCTTCCCTCTGATAGCAATGCGTCTGTTAAAGGTGCCGTGGAGCGAATTAGGGTTTGGTCGTGGTTATCGCGTATTGCTCATCATAGGTGTGAGTTGCCTCATACCGATTTGTCTACTTATTGTACAAGTAATCACTGGTAGAGCTATTGTAAATGTGCTACGAGAGAGCATAAGTTTTTTTCTACAAGCGGGATTTCCCGAAGAGGTCTTCTATCGCGGCATTCTGCTGACTCGTTTAATACGACTTGCTGGGGTAAAATGGGGAATTGTCCTTACCTCACTTCTCTTCGGATTGCTACATGTTGCGGTAAATTTATTTCACAGTGGAAGCATTCTAGTGACGCTCGTAGAAGTCATTCTATTTCAGGCTACATTCGGCATTGTCGTAGCAATCCTTTTTGTACGAACACACAACATATGGGCGGGCGTTGTGTTCCACACGCTGGCAGATGCAACTGGATGGTAAGCTACTTGTCACAAACCTAGCGTGAGCGGTGTCTTATAGGTGCAAAACAGAGTACGTACCTGCGAAAGCATTGTATAGTTTAAGAATAGAGAATACTTAAAGGAAAAGAGAGGCATGGTATTACAAAGAACTCTCGCCGCCTCTACTCAGGATGAGACGTTTGAGGCCGTGTTCACACGCTACTACCCCCTCGTCTATCAGCTTGCATATCGCTGTACGGGGCGTAGTGATGAGGCCGACGATATCGCGCAAGAGGTATTTCTGCGTTTCTATCGCATGCCACCGCATGCGACGAGCGAGGGCGAACAACGTGCATGGCTATGTCGCGTTGCTACCAATCTCAGCTTGAATGCGTTACGTGCCCAGCAACGACGTGTACATCACGAGGAGCGGACAGGCGATAGAACAACTCAGAGCGTATCCAGTGGCACGGAAAAAAGCCCCGAAGAACAGGTGTTGGCGGCGGAGCAAGCGGCGTTGGTACGCGCTGTTCTCGCCGAACTTCCTGAGCGGCAGCAGTCATACATCTTGTTACGTAGTATTGGTTTGAGTTATGCGGAAATTGCACAGGCGACAGGAGTGGCGGCGGCCTCTGTTG
>CAXUGH010000187.1:0-10337 GCA_964250365.1 uncultured Ktedonobacteraceae bacterium | reverse complement strand
TACCAAGAGTAAGTGCCATACAATATTCCTCGCTTTCCGCTCATAAAATATTGTTGTTACTATACAACAAATAAATCTCGTCCCACGAAAAACCATCACATGAAGATACGAATGGCGCGTTGACGGTGGCATAACATGATATGATGAAGGCACAAACCAGCAACCGCTCTTATGGAGGTATCGTTTTTCATGTCCACTCGTTTCCAACGTGTCGCGCATCGGGGCGGCTCACTGCTCGCCCCTGAAAATACACTCGCCGCCTTTCGTACCGCCCTTACTCTCTCCGTCGATGCCGTCGAATTTGATGTGCAGATGACGCACGATGGACACGCCATCGTGTTTCACGACAACACCGTTGACCGGCTCACCGATGGCACGGGCAACATTCTCGATCTCGATTTTGCCTATCTCCGTTCGCTCAATGCTGCCGCGCACTTCAAAGGTGGCTGGCCTGAGCCACAACGTATTCCGACACTGCGCGAGGTACTCGACCTCGTGCGCTCACGCACACACATCTATCTCGAAATCAAGGCAAGTGAACGCGATGGTGTCTATGGTCGTTATCCTCACATTGTCGAGGCCGTGATACAGGACTTGCGAGCTACGAACATGCTTGATAACGTTCTCGTGATGTCGTTCGATGGAACAGTGTTACCGCAGGTCAAGCAACTAGCTCCATCTGTGAAAACTGCCGCGATCATCTCTGAAAACATGTGGAAAGGACAAGGAGACGATCCATTTGACGCAATTGTACAATATGCATCCTTGCTCGGTGCAGATTGGATCAATGTCTATCACGAACTCTTAACTGCACCAATGCCAACGCTTGCTCGCAAACGTGGCCTCAAGGTTGGATGCTGGACGGTCAACTCACTCGAAGAAATGCGTCGTCTCGCCGCCATCGGTGTCAACTCGATTACCTCTGACCGCCCTGACCTCTTTGCTGCTGTGGAAGACGAAACAAAATTTACGCCCTCTTGATAGATTCTTGAAATTTACTTGCTATACTAGCATTATCTGAAAATGGTGGAACAAGGTAGATTGACCAGACAATAGGAATATTGCGTAGCATGTGTCCTTTTCTCATAGTCACGCGTTCTATTAAGGTGAAAGAAATGCGGATAGTACTCTATGTTCTAATTGAGAAATGATTCTATGCTATAATGTGCGTTATTCAAAGAGCAGCAATGTAATACGTTTTATTTTTTATATGGCTATGAGCGGAGAATATTTGGTATGCAACAAACACAAATCCCTGTACAGACAATGGCGCAAGAAGCAATCACTCCGATTCCCGATCCGGCAGAGGTAGCTATATCTATCGTTGTGCCTGTAATGAACGAGCAACAAAACATACGCCTTCTCTACGACAAGTTATCGGCACAACTTGACCTGCTTGGCGAACGCTATGAGGTGATCTTTGTTGACGATGGCAGCACCGACGGCACGTTCAAAGAGCTGAAAGCACTTCATGCCGAACATAAGGGCGTAGTGCGCGTCATTCGTTTTCGACGCAACTTCTCAAAAACACCTGCACTTGTGGCTGGTTTTAGCAAGAGTCGTGGCAAAGTTATCTTCACAATGGATGGTGATTTGCAGGACGACCCAGAGGAGATTCCAAACTTTCTTGCGAAACTAGATGAGGGCTATGATCTCGTTTCCGGTTGGAAGTTCCCGCGCCTCGATCCACTCTCCAAAACCTTTCCTTCACGCATTTTCAACTGGCTCGTGAGCAAAATGACGGGTGTACATCTGCACGACATCAACAACGGCTTTAAGGCGTACAATCGTGAGGTCATTGATGATCCCTATATGAAGCTCTACGGCGAGTTTCACCGCTTCATACCCGTTATGGCTCACTGGCGTGGCTTTCGCGTCACCGAGATTAAGGTGAAACACCATCCACGCAAATATGGCGTCTCGAAGTACGGCGCACGTCGCTTCGCACGCGGCTTGATTGACCTGCTCAACGTGCTGTTTCTCACGACATTCCTGCGTAAACCTCTGCGGCTCTTCGGCCCTCTCGGCTTCTGGACGCTGCTGATAGGCATTATCATCGACGCCTATGTCGTCATTGAGAGCCGCTTCTTTATACACGAGCCAATTCACAATCAACCTCTGCTCTTTGTTGGTATTCTCCTTATGATTTTTGGCGTGCAATTTATCCTGACTGGTCTACAGAGCGAGATGATTCGCAACTATGCGTTCCAGCCCGGAGAAGAGTATAGTATCAGGCAGGAACTCGACTAATGCAAAAATCTACAGCCATAAAAATAGGCAAGCGTATCCTGCAGATAGGTTTGCCGATAGTCATACTGGGCTTTTTTGTCAGCTTCATTACTGCTCAGTGGAAGCAGTTAGTGGCGCATCCATTTCAATGGAATCCGTGGCTCATCGCCCTTGCATTTTGTGGCTTCGTGCTGCAAGAACTTTCGTATGGCTTGATCTGGCAAGCGGTGTTGGCGCGGCTGGGAGCGCGGCTCGACCTAAGAACCTCGTTGCGTATCTACCTTGCCTCGGAATTTGTGCGCTACATCCCCGGCAATGTGTGGCATGTGCTTGCGCGTATTCTCTGGGTCGGCAAATATGGCGTTTCGCGCCCCATCGCCTTTGCCAGTATGACCGTCGAGTTGATTACAAAGCTCGCTGCCGGAGCCATTATTTTCGGGTGTAGCCTACTCTTTTGGGGTAGTCTTGGTACCGTCAGCTCGCTCCTTGTTGGCAAAGCACTCGTGATTGTGCTCAGCATTATTATTCTTATTTCGCTCTTTGTCATACTGCATCCGCGCATTCTTGGCGGCTTGCTTAACATGGGGCTACGTCTGCTCAAGAAAGAACCTATCACGCTCACATTGCGCTATAGCGATATTCTACTTGTAACCGTCGCTTGGTGTGTAAGCTGGATCGTCGCTGGCACGGCCTTCTACATTTTGATGCTAGCTCTCTGGCCTACTCTGCCAATTGCCGCGCTACCTATCTGTATTGGTATCTATGCTATTGCGTGGGATATAGGTTTTGTCAGTTTTATCACGCCCAGTGGCCTTGGTTTCCGCGAAGTGACGATTGGTGGCCTCTTCGCCCTCTCGCTTTCAATGCTCCCGCTCACACTTGGCTCAATTATCGCAGTTCTTTCGCGTGTTGTTTCAACGCTTGCGGAACTCGTGTGTGTCAGCGTTGCCTATCTAGCCGGTCGAAAGCAGATGCAAGCCATGCGCCAGGAGCAAATTGCTAAATCTGCCGATCCAGTAGCGGTGGAGAGGAGCGTGTTGCATGAATAACGAGAGTTGGCGCAAATCTCTTGCGGTCTGGCTCAACCGTCTCTATCTCTTTCCTGCGCCCGAACCCAAGCCGCACACGCGCCAATTCTGGATTGCGACTGCGGCGGTAGGACTACTGGCGACTGCGTTCAGCATCTTTTTTGGACTCTTTGTCACAGGTCAACACGATGCCTTTCTTACGCATGGTGAAGACCTCGGCATCATGGATCAGGCCATCTGGAGTATCTGGCACGGACAGCTTTTTCATCAAACTATCTGCAATAGCGTAAGCGACACCAACTGTTATAAAGATTTGAACTTGAGCGGTATTTCGCGCTTCTCTATCCACTACGAGCCAATTCTCTTCCTGATATCGTTGCTCTATCTCGTTCTTCCAAATCCGAAGACGTTACAGGTGTTGCAAACCGTCGTCGTTGCACTCGGAGCGTTTCCTGCGTTCTGGCTGGCGCGTTTACGTCTACGGAGCGAATGGGCGAGTGTTGGGATTGCCGCACTTTATTTGATGTATCCGGCACTACAATGGGCGGAGATATTTGATTTTCACGCCGTGACGCTTACCGCGTCATTGCTCCTGTTCACACTGTATTTCATGTACACGCGTCGAACAGTCCTTCTCTTCGTGTTCGCAATTCTCTCAATGGCTTGCAAAGAAGAGATTCCTGTTATTGTCGCTCTGTATGGTCTATGGTCGATTGTATTTCAACGGCGTTGGCGCACTGGCTTAGCACTCATTGTTGTCGCGGGTATTTGGACGGGTATAGGCTTATATGTTGTGCATCTCGCCAGCCCGACAGGTCATTCTCTGTTGGCATCGCGTTATACTTATCTTGGCAATGGTCCTATACAAATTCTTAAAACGTTCCTCAAACATCCGCGCCAGATGATCAATGAGCATGTGTTAGACCATGACCATCTCTTCTATTTGCGTACCCTCTTTGCGCCAACGGCATATCTAGCCCTGCTCACGCCCTGGATATGGGTACTGGCTCTGCCAACTCTATGGCTCAATCTCTTTAGTAGTTACCCGAATCAATACAGCGGCCTCTATCAATACGATGCTGAGATGATTCCCGTACTCATTTTCTCTACCATCGAGGCACTGGTTCTTATTCTATGGCTCGCACAAAAACTATTTGCATGGTTACGCACTCGCGTTGTTCGTGCTGAAGCCAGCCAGCCATCTCTACCAGAGAGACGTTCGCGCTGGATAGCCTATAATGGCCTTTTGTTGCTATTGCTGTGTACCATTCTGTATAGTGTGTATCATGCGGACTATGAACGTGGCGTGGCCTTTTCACAGACCTTCAAATGGCCTGTACAAGAAGCACATTATGCCGAGGCGCAACCCATTATTGCGATGATTCCGCAGAGCGCATCGGTCTCGGCGCAGTCTAATCTGGTGCCGCACATTAGCCAACGTTCACACATTTATCAGTTTCCGTATGGCGATACGATTGCTGATTATGTCTTTCTGGATGCAAGTAGCGATATTTCTCCCTTTGGCAATTCGTATGACTATATTAACGAAGCGAAAAGTGTGATGGTGAACGGGCATTATGGAGTAGTTGTTGCTCGTGATGGCTATTTGCTGCTAAAGCATGGCTTACCAGCACCAGGAATTTCAGCGCAGTCAGCCGTAAAGCCAGGGCCTTATGTGAGCGACGAATCGGTTCTCACGAATTTGCCAGAGAGCTTCTGCTCTTATATTGATGTCGCGCCGAAAGATATTCATAATCACATGAACGTGGCGTTTTCCGATCCTAAAACAACTACTGACACGATGAATCTTATCGGTTATGATGTTGATGCGCCTATTCCATTTAGTGTAAGTGGAAATTCGCTGTCGGTGACGACCTACTGGAAAATAACCGCGCCAACAAGTGTACCTATGCAGGTACTGACCTTCATGACAGACAAAAACGGGCGAGAGTATCAGGGTACATCAGATTTTCCAGCGGTTCAATGGTGTCAAACACACATTTTGCAATCTGGTACGCTAATCCAGTTTACAAGCCGGTTATTTAATGTATCAGGCGCACACGTTCCCGCTGGTATAGCCCATGTGTCCTTTGCCCTTGTACCTCTGCTACTCAATGGGCGTAAAATAATGGATGTGAGCATACGGGTACCATTGCATATTGTGGATGCTCCGTCGAGCGTCTCGCTGACACAGAGTACAAACGCAGTACAGGTAATGGCACTGCCAACTGTTGCATAGTTTATTTTAGAGAGATTTCGTCGCCTAGGGATGGGCAGACGCAGTACTAGAATGAAAGAGGTTGAGGTGATGGGTATTTATTTGGGTCAACTTCCACCAGCCGAGGTTGCGCGTTTGAAGGCAGAATTGGCGGAGACAATTATCGCTAATTTTTGTTATCCACGCTTCTTCGATTATCGCACCGACTCGCTACGCATGCGTCCGGTTGACCGCAACAAACGACAGGAGGTCTGGCTCTACCTGAGTTCAGTCGATTTCACCGCCTGGAATCGCATAGACCTGATGTCCAATGATTTTCAACGCTCTATCGAACGCCTCTTCATTCAGTTTGTGCAGCGCAATCGTAGCTTCTTCGGCGAACAAGGGCGCAAGCGCATGCCGGATGTACGCATGCTGATTACCTCTACCTCGACAACGGTTGTGCAGGGATTGCGTAACCATGTTACTGGTCAACGCCAGGATCGTCAAGGCTTACCCTCCTTTGGTAGTCCACGACAGGCACTTTCCTGGGCGACACCGGTAAAGGGACATTCAGAACTTGCATGGGAGCAAATCGCTACTACGACTACCGTACTGCAACAGCAACTGCAAGAGATACGTAGCGAAATACGTTCGCCACAAGTAAACGACGGTCCTACGGTAGCGAGCAGTCCATCGCGTCGCAGCAGTCGCGCCGCCTCAACGCGTGGGCAGAGTTCGACCTCTGTGCCACAGCAAGCAACACCTACTAGCAAAGCTACTACACAAAGAATTGCACCCAATGGCACCGCTCCTTTGCAGGAATCAAAGGGTACAGAACTGCTCAATCCGAATGCTGCACCAAATGTAGCCGCTCAGCATCAGCCTACTCCCGTTGCTCCCGCAGCGTCTATGGCTCCTCCAACACCTGCACCGATTCAGAAGCCTGAGAGAATGCCTCCTGCGACGCCTGCTGCTGATTTATCCGTGACAGCTATGCCCAAGAAGTCGAGCGACATTTCCTCCGTGGCTACTTCTGGATCAGCGTCCTCTGCCGTGACGACGTTGCCGCCGCTCAGTTCTGCTCCTGCTGCACCCTCTATCGAGACGAACAATGGAATAGCGCAGACCACTACTCCTACGCTACCCATTCCAACTGCTCCCGCGACGATGGGCAAACGCGAGAACGCAATTATGTCCGTTGGCGATGAGGACATCGCGATCTTTGAGCAACTGCGCCATCAGCTCGTGATCTGGTTGCGTATCGAAGCCATTCACCTGGGACTCGATATTACCGATCAAAGTCCTCCTCGCTTGCTAGAACTTTTGAGCCAGCAAGAGAAGTACGACGAGACGCGCTTACAAGTCGTCTCGACTCTGTTGAACCTCGCAAATCAAGTAATCAAGAATGGTCGAGTAAGCGTATTAGATTATAAGCAAGCCCTCATGTTCCATTTGATGCACACAAGACGTTAATGTTTCTCAATACCTCAAATCTTATGTAACAGTGGGTAGCATGACATAGAAGCGTGCTACCCTGTTGTCTTTGTATAATCGCTGAACATTTCTCTCTAGCATGAAGTAGAAAGAGTAGGTATGTGCGATGGCAAAAGGAAGAGATGATTCTGCCGAGCGCATGAGCGATCTCTTTGCCCTTCTTCGCACAAGACGGCAAAGCGGTCTATTAAGTGTAGAACGATACGAAAATGGACGTTTTGAAGAAGGGGAAGTGACATTTCAAAAAGGGCAACCTGTCGATGCACAAACGGGCAGTCGAGCAGGACAGAATGCTGTATCATATTTGCTTACATGGCGTCATGTGGACTTCTCGTTTACGCCTGAAGCTATGTTGCCATCTTCTCCTGCGCCTTCACGTTTGCCCAATCCACCTACGCCTATTCCCTCTCCATCTACCGAACGACCAATAAACACAACTGGTCCGCTCTCACCACTCAGGCAGAGAACGCCACTCCCTGCCACAAATTTGCCACAACCACCCTCATCTGCTCAACAAACTCATACCAAGAGTGCTTTTCTTGAACGTATTCCACGCAAATTGGCGAACGAGCAGAACGTGATGGATATGGCTTTGACACGCCCACAACGCTCTCTCTATCTCCTGATTGACGGACGTCGCACTGTTGCAGACCTGATACGTTTTACTCATAGAGATGAACAAGAGATATTCCGTCTTCTTACCGAACTACAAGCGCGGAGCCTGATTCTCGTATAGATTTTGTGCTACGAAGCCGTTGATGAGGCGGCGGTTGTAATCGCTGGCAACAAGTCTTGTAGCTGCAATAGCCAGTTCTGCCCTAACAAACGCTTAGGTATACGTATTACTCCTTGCTGCACACGTGCCTCGTTGCGGAAGCGGCGATAGAGCAGAATGCGGTTGGGCACAACGGTTCTCTTAACCGTGAGAATAAACTCGTTGTCCTTCATAGCGATAGACTCGAAACCGAGCTGAGACGCCTCCACCTTCAAGCGAACCATAGCAATCAAATTCTGCACCGGCTGCGGCGGCGTACCAAAGCGGTCGTTCATCTCAGCTACCATCGCCTCGACCTGCTCAGGTGTACTCAGGTGTGCCAACCTCTGATAGAAGTTGACCTTGAGCGTGCGATCCCCGATGTAGTCATCTGGCAAGAAGGCATCCAATTGCAAATCGACGCTGGTGTTCACGGTGGCAAGCTCGTTCTGTTTTCCCTGCATCTCCTGAACAGACTCCGCAAGCAGTTTACAGTACAGGTCGAAGCCCACAGAGTTCATCGAACCCGACTGCTCCGCACCGAGTAAATTACCAGCACCACGTATCTCCAGGTCTTTCATTGCAATACGGAAGCCTGCACCGAGTTCTGTTGCCTCGAAGATCGCACGCAGCCGTTTCTCCTGTATCTGTGTCAACTTCGCATCTTTGCCATAGAAAAAGTAGGAGTAGGCTTGCTGTGTAGCCCGTCCCACGCGACCTCGCAACTGATATAACTGCGAGAGACCAAAGAAGGCGGCGTTGTTGACAATAATCGTGTTGGCATTAGGAATATCCAGGCCATTCTCGATAATGGTGGTCGAAACCAGTACATCGTATTCGCCGTTGGAAAAGTCAATCATCACACGTTCCAACTGCTCCTCGTTCATTTGTCCGTGACCGACCACGACACGTGCCTCTGGTATCAGTCGCTGTAGCTTTTGCGCGATAACTTGAATGCCCTGTACTCGATTGTGAACGAAGAATACCTGCCCACCACGATCAATCTCACGCAGAATCGCCTCGCGTATCAATGGTTCGTCATATTCGCGGATGACGGTGCGAATGGGCAGACGTTCCTGCGGCGGCGTCTCAATAACGCTCATGTCGCGCAAGTTGACCAGTGCCATGTGCATTGTACGCGGAATCGGCGTTGCGGTCATAGTTAGTACGTCAACCTCGCTACGTAACTGCTTGAGCCGCTCTTTATGCACCACGCCGAAACGCTGCTCCTCGTCAACAATCAGTAGTCCAAGGTTAAAGAAAACGACATCCTTTTGTAGCAAGCGATGTGTACCGATGACGACATCGACCTTACCAAAGGCGAGGTCTTCCAATACCTGCTTCTGCTCTTTTTCAGAGCGAAAACGGCTCAACAACTCAACGCGCACTGGATATGCCTTGAGCCGCTCGCGGAAGGTGTTGTAATGCTGTAAAGCAAGAATCGTTGTGGGTACAAGAATAGCAACCTGTCGCTGATCCAAAATCGCCTTGAATGCGGCACGTAACGCAACCTCCGTTTTGCCATAGCCCACGTCGCCACAGACAAGGCGGTCCATCGGGCGTGGACGCTCCATGTCAGCCTTGACCTCCTCAATTGCTCGCTCCTGGTCGGGTGTTTCGGCATAGGGGAAGGCATCTTCGAGTTCTTGTAGCCAGGGTTGCTCTGAATCGGGCGGAAACGCGTGCCCCGGCGCGGCCTCACGCGCACTATAGAGGCGCAACAGGTCGCGTGCGATGTCCTGCACATTCTCCTTTGCCTTCGACTTGGCACGAGTCCATTCCGTCGTACCCAGCTTGCTTAATGCAGGTACCGCTTCACCCATACCAATGTAGCGCGTGACGCGATCAAGCTGATCGGTTGGAATGTACAAACGGTCGGTTCCCGCATAGTGAATGAGCAGGTATTCGCGCTCAACCCCCGTCATGTTCATCCTTACCAGCCCCTCGAAGCGACCAATGCCATGCTCTTGATGCACCACGTAGTCGCCAGGATTGACCTCGGCAAGAAACGAGGCAGGTGTAACGGGTTTACGTCGTTGTGCATTGCGCCGCTTCGACCAGCCGAATATCTCTGTATCCGTGTAAAGCGAGAAGGCAAGCGGATGCGATTGCCACCCTTCTACGAGTTGACCTTGTAGCAAGACGAGCGTACCTGCGTCGGGCAATTGCAGAATGTTTGTACCCGGACTTACATGAATCGCTCGCTCGCCCAGGATGCTCTCATCGCTCAATACCTCGGCTAGACGCCGCGCCTGGGCCGTCACAATTACCACACGCTCTCGGTTATCCAACGCCTTGCGACAATCTTGCACAAAGGCTCGTAGACGCCCACCATAGGAGTTTGCGCTACTGAACGGTGGCATGAGATGTTCTGTACCGCCATGCTGCTGTACGTCGAAATCTCCCTCGGCAGCGGAAAGAGCATCCGCGAACTGTAGCTGTCGCCGTTGCTGTATCTGCGGCTCTAGCTGGTTCCATCCTACATAGGGAGTACGCAGACGCGTCGGGTTCTCATGCTCCTGCTCCATACGCTCCTTCATCTCGTGTGCCTGCTCCTCAAGTTCGCGGAGACTATTTTGCGCGTTCGTAGGATTGTTGAAGATGAGCTAGGCGGTGCGAGAGAGATAATCAA
>CAXUGH010000186.1:0-10362 GCA_964250365.1 uncultured Ktedonobacteraceae bacterium | reverse complement strand
ATACTCCCGACTACTTCGATAAACTTCTGCATATAGCTCATGGGTACAACAAAAAATATCCTCGTGGCAACACTCCATTTCAGATTATCACTCGTTTGTGTGAAGAGGCAGGAGAGCTTGCGAGTGCGGTAAACCACTTTGAAGGCGCAGGAGCCAAACGGCAAAAACACGGCCCTCCAGACAAAATGGCTCTTGCCAAAGAGGTGGAGGATGTCATCCATACCGCTCTCAGCGTAGCACAATATTATGAAATTGAGCAAGAATTGAGGGCGGTCATTGATCAGAGGTATGCTACAAAGGTAGCCGAGGGGTATATCTCAGAAACTTGAAACAATCCATATTTATGTGGCGTGTAAGCATCAGTAGAAGATTATAAGAAAGTAGAGGTTTATCACACAAACTATGCGTATTTACAAATACATCCACTCGTGTCTGCTCGTAGAAGAGGGCGACGAGAAAATTCTTTTTGACCCAGGCATCTTTTCTTTTATCGAGGGACAGGTTCGCCCCGAAACATTTAAAGATGTCTCTACGGTTATTATTACGCATCAGCATCCCGATCATGTCGATGTCTCCGCACTCAAGAATATCCTGGCATTGAGTGGGGCTGTCGTGATAACGAACAGCGAAGGGAAGACGGCACTGCAGAAGGAAAATATTGGTGTGCAAGTGCTTGAGGAGGGAGACTATCGGACAAAAAACATGACTATTCACGCCCTTCCTGCCGCACACGAAAAGATTTTGTCGCCGACGCTTCCACAGAATACTGCATACATCATCAATGATGCGTTTCTCAATGCTGGCGACTCTTTTGCGTCCTCCTTGTCTGCTTTGAAGGGCATACAGGCGTTGGCATTACCTGTCACCGCTCCCTGGAACACAGAGCTAGCCGTAGCACAGTTCGCCGAGACAATAGCTCCACAAATCGTTATTCCTGTACATGATGGCTATGCCAAAGACTTTTTCCTGAAACAACGCTACGACAACTACGAGAAACATTTCTCAGAACATAGTATTCAATTTCAGAAGATGAGTACATCTGGTGACTCTGTTGATATAAAGTGATGAATTTTCCATGACACAGGCAAGTCACGCAGTGACTTGCCTGTGTCATGGAAAATTCATACTTCTCCACTTGACAGCCTGCTTGCTTATCCGTATACTAGAGATGTAGCTCCTCCTATGGCTACATCTCTCCTCTATCGTTCCTCTCATATTCACCCCTTCCAGGAGCAACTCCTATGCCACTACCAGCGTTTCTTTCCTGGCTCTCTTCATCATCGCAATCTCAGTCGCCACCTGCACAGCAGATACAGGAGCAGATAGACCCCACTGCATTTGCGTCGAGTCCTACGCAAGAAGACCAATTGTGGGGTCGTCTGGCAACGGGCGACGAAGAAGACTACTATTGGCGTCGCCTGTCCGACAACTTCTATCAAAAAGATTTAATCCCCTCGACCTATCTTGAAATCCACAATGCTTGTTATGAAGCGTATAACGCTAATCCGCTGGCGTTTGCGATTATCGAGATTACGACAAGTTTTGTGCTAGGCAAAGGCGTGACAGTCGCTGCAAACGATACGCAGGTGCAGCGTGTGCTGCTCGACTTCTGGAATGATCCCGACAATCACATGGATACGCGCGTATACTCCCTCTGCACAGAGCTAGCCTTATATGGTGAGCAGTTCATTCGCTTCTATGTCAATCCAATCAACAGGAAGGTGAAAATACGTCAGATCGACCCGTCGCTTATTGACGAGATAGAGACCGACCCCGACGACATCGAAACGATTCTGCGCTTTCATCGCCGCCCTATCGGAGCAAGCGCGACCTCTCCTGGTGATGCCGCACCGCTTGCGATACGCGACCAGCCGGGTTTCGAGGGCGAGTGGTTTCAGGCGGGTAGCGAGATGATGCAGTTCTGTATCAACAAGGTCTCGAACGCGAAACGTGGCAAGAGCGATCTTGCAACACTGCTACCCTGGTTGCGCCGCTACAAAGACTGGCTGACAGACCGCGTGCGAATCAACAAGTACAAGGGAGCATTTCTTTGGGATGTTCGGCTACAAGGGGCTGACAAAAAAGCCATTGATCGCAAGAAAATGGAGTATTCATACCCACCAGAGCCGGGGAGCGTTATCATTCACAACGAAGCTGAACAATGGAATGCCGTGAAGCCTGAAATTAACGCGAATGAGGCGGCGGAAGATGGTCGCGCTCTCAAGCTCATGCTGGCAGTTGGGGCGCAACTGCCTGAGCACTTTCTAAGTGATGGTGCCAACGGCAATCGAGCAACGGCGGCAGAAATGGGTCTTCCAACATTTCTCAAGTTTCAGCGTCGCCAGCATGTTATACGAGCGATGCTACGCACGATTCTGGATCGCGTCCTGCTCGAAGCCCGTAAAGCAAAGATACTCGCCGTGAATGTCGATATGGGCTACGACATTCTGTTCCCCGAAATCGACGTTGCCGACTCGCAAACGCTGGCAAGTGCCACTCAGTTGCTCGTCTCGGCTCTTGTTGTTGCCAAAGAGCAGGGCTGGGTGAGCGATGAAACGGCGATGCGCCTACTGTTCCAATTCGCGGGTGAAGAGGTCGATATTCACGAAGAGCAGGCGCGTATTCATAAGCAACAGGGCGAGGTGTAACATGCCTCTCGATGCACGTAAAGCACTACATTTACTACAAGTCGTCACAAGAAGTTTTGCTGGACGACAACGCACAGTTGTCGTCGTAGCTCTTGCAAGCAGCAGCTACACCTATACCGCGATACAGGCGATTATGCATCCTCTGAATGTTATAAACCTTCAGATAGATGATGTTGCTGGTCAACCCGCTCCACGCGCCAGCGACACGCTCATGATTGCACCCCTCGGTACAAATTTCGTGAGTGCCGTCTACATCGCCGATACTACTGTCGCCAACGCCACGAGTGTCGCCTCTGCCCCGAAATACGAAATTGTCGAAGTGCTACCAACTGGCATTGTGCCAGGGGGATCACATTTACGCGTCTCGCTACGGCACCTCCGTTGAGCTGCGAAAGAAGAAAGAGAGAATTTCATGTCAGACATCCCCATGAACGAGCAAGAATGCCAGCAGGACGTACTCAAACGAATCCACAAATGGCTCAATGTGCTGGAAGAGCGCATCATTCTGCTCATGAACGCTAATGATCTCGACGAGATGAAGCCCGGCGAATGCGAGCAAGCCATTAGTCGCCACCTCATGCTTATCCTCCGCCTCCTCCAACTGCGCCAACAACACGCACAAGCCGCCGCATCCCCCGGCGAACAAGCGTTGCTCGATGCACTGTTACGCAGTATGGATGAGGAGTAATCTGTAAATCTTATTGCGTAACAAATTTCGTAGGGACCAGATTATGCTCTTTAACAAATAAATCGAAGAGTAATCTTTTCCTCCTCCTTGTCGAGGGAAGATGAGCAAACAGCTCGATGGATCACTCGACTCTTCGATTTATTTGTTAATCTGCATTATCGCGTCCGAGGCTCAATTCATTGAGCGAGATTCATATCAATCATGTCTACAAGCCGTATCAGAACGATCTCATGCGATAAATCGCGCCTCGGACGCGATACATCTGGTCCCTACGAAATTCTTATCTGCTACAATACATAACAAAGGATGTTCGACTATCGAAAGCAACAACATACACATGGCTAGCACACTACAGAAAACAACATCACTACCACCGGGGCCAAAGGCTTTACCCGTATTTGGCAACCTGCTCGACTTTAGAAAAGGGCAGCTTGCCTTTGTGCAACGTATGCACGATACCTATGGCGACATGGCGACGGTATACCTGGGAAACCGTGCCTTCGTTCTGGTGTTTCGACCTGAATATATTCGCTATCTGCTCACCGAGAATCCGCGCAATTTCATGACGCTACAAAGCGGAGGCGGCGACCTATCAGAAGTGCTTGGCGAGGGTCTGCTCACGGTTGAGGGCGAGACACATCGGCAGCAGCGTCGTCTCGTGCAACCGGCTTTTCACAAGAAGCGTGTCGAGAATTATGCCGACGATATGGCACAATTCACGCTGGATATGGTGAGGACATGGCACTCAAACGAAGAGATCGACATCGCGCGTGCGATGCAGGCGTTGACGTTACGCATCGTTGCGAAAAGCCTCTTTAATATCGAGCTTGCCAGCCAGATCGACGAGCTTGGCACGCAGTTTACGAATATGATCGAGCATCGACGCAGTATCTTCGCGCGTGTCTTCAACATCTACATCGACCTGCCCTTCACGCTGTATGGAAAGAGAATGCGGGCGAGGCGTAACATTGACACGCTCATCTACAAACTTATCGCTGAACGAAGAGCGAGTGGACGCGATGAAGGCGATGTGTTGTCAATGCTCTTGATGGCGCAGGACGGCGAGAACGGACTTACCGATGCACAGGTACGCGATAACGTGATGACGCTGATGGCTGCGGGTCACGAAACGACTGCTAACGCCCTCACCTGGACACTCTACCTGTTGGCGCAAAATCCTGATGCCTGTGATAAGCTGCTTGCCGAGGTGCAACGCGTGCTTATGGGTCGTGTGCCCGCCGTCGCGGACATGCCAAACCTCCCTTACGCAGAATGGGTTGTCAGTGAGTCGATGCGCCTGTATCCGCCTGTGTGGATGATGGGCAGAAGGGCGATTGAGAATTTCGACATGGGCGGTTATTCTTTTCCTGCTGGCACATTTTTCGGTATGAGCCAGTGGGTTCTGCATCATATGCCAGAGATATGGGGCGATGCCGATGTATTCAGGCCAGAACGCTGGGAGCCTACAGAGGCGAAAAAAGTGCCGCAATGGGCGTACTTCCCCTTTGGTGGTGGTCCGCGCATATGTATCGGTATGCCCTTCGCACAGTTGGAGGCGAAGATACTCCTGGTTACGATACTCCAGCACTACCGTCCTCGACTCATCCCCGATTTTCGCGTAGAGCTGCAACCAATGGTAACGCTCCGTGCCAAACATGGCCTACGTCTCAAACTTGAGGAGACGCCGAACGTGGTGCAAGAAAACGTCGAGGTGAATGCGTAGAGATTTACAACGGGAGACCGCAAGGTCGCCCGTTGTAAATCTCTACTGTACCTCTTTCTCCCATGTGTCTACTGGCTCCTGCTGTAGCTTCTCTAAGCGCACGCGGCTGAGGCGACGCACGGGACCCGTTTTAGGTCCCTCAAGCTGGATATCTCTAGGTGCTGGTGGCTTTGGCAAAGCTGTAAGAGGGACGGTAGTCTCTCCGGGTGCGAGAGGGCGTGGCTGCGTTCGCACACGCTGCCACGGACGACCGATATACTCATTTGGCACTTTGGTTCCCGCTACAGCAGGTAAGAGGGCGGTGCGTACACGCCGATATCCTATTAAGCCAACGCCACACACACAGAGCGTTAGCAGAGTTCCTACCACGAGGGGTACAACTGGTAGGCTATCGTGTTGCAGACTCTGCACCGCCATAACTGTTTTCTTGCCTGCGATTGGAGATGTCGCGGCTGGTGGCGGTGTTGGAATCGTAGTAGCCATTGTAGTTGGCGTAGGAGTCGGTTGTTTTGTTGGCACTGGTGTTGGTTTAGTACCTGCACCCCCCTGTTGTGGAGGAACAACAGTTGGAACTGTGCCTACTGTTGCTGTCACACCTACAGTCGGAATGGGTGTAGCCGTTGGTTGTGGCCTAGGAGTCGGACGCGGCGTTGGAGCAGTGGTTGGGCTGGGAGTAGGCGTTGGCGGCTGCGTTGGAGTCGCAGTAGCCGTAGGACTTGGGATTGGCGTATCAGTAATCGTTGGTACGGGCGTGTCGGTTACATCTACGAGCATAGCGTAACTCTCTGCAGGATGCGAGAAAAGCGTGGTACTCAAAAAGAGCAGTGTGAGCAATAAGAGAGCTGTCAGCGTTTTCCATACTTGTTTTCGCACAATCGAAGACTGTACAGAAGCCACTCTATCGGGTTTCTTGTGTAGCTGAGACTCGTGTATAACTTTGTTCCTCATGATGCCCTACTCTTTCCTGGGAACTACTCCGTCTTATTGGGAAGCGCGAAGAGTCCTATTTGTGCCTGTCGCATCATAGCTTCCAGTAATGAATCAGGTGCTTGAGAAGGTGTTTCTGCAACTTGCAATTCTTCCATTGGAACAGGTGAAGCTTCTGAATATGTCGGTGTCGCTTCTGGTAGCGGACTCATGTTTACCTGAGTTGCTTGAGCGTACCGCATGGGCGCACTATTAGGAGTACTCGCAGCGAGAGCCATTTCAGGTACTGGCTGTGACATTAGAGGCTGGAGTGCTTGATATAGCGGTTCGGTCTCTGTCCGGCCCTGGCGCGGATAGAGTCCTGAGCGTTGCGCGAAGCTAGCTTGACCAGAGCTACGCTGCATACGGCGTTGTCGCCATGCTAATCCTAGAAATAGGGCACTACTCAGCAGTAATGCGCCGCCTCCAATCGACGCAATCTGCGGCAACGAGATTGCATTGTTTGCGCTCTGTTGCGAAGGAGTCGATGTTGTCGTTGCACCGGAAATTACAGACGACACGGTAGTCGTGGCGGCTGGAGTCGAGCTGGCAGTAACGGGTGTAGCAGTTTTTTGCGCCGTTGGCGTTGGACTGGCAGTTGGACCCGTAGTAGGTTGTGGCGGATTATTAGCAGGGGGTGGTAGCCCACCAGCAATTGTAGTTGCCGTTGGTACAGGTTGTGGTGGCGCAGTAGGATTTGGTTTCGGCTGCGTCGGCTGGACGGTCGGTGCAGTAGTGGGTACCGCGGTCGGTGCTGTCGTTGGGACAGGTGTTGGAGCCGTAGTTGGAACTGTGGTGGGCACAGGTGTTGGTGGATCGGTTGGGACAGTTGTTGGCGACATGTCGGCTGGTCGTACCGTATTGCTACCAGAAGCATACGTCTTCGCTGTAAGGAAAAACACAATGCTCACGCAAAAAAGCAGCAAAAGAACACAGAGAAGTATAACGCTTCTCTGAAACACTTTCCCCCGTTGTTTTGCGTTACGTTGTGTCTGCATTATTCCTACTTTTCGAGCTTCTCTATGGCTCTGTTTACCTTATTGCAAGAGAATATAGTAATTCTTCTTGCCGTATATAATCTATCCTCTTTTCCCCTTCACGCTAAGTGTAAATCCCTCGATGCCCTATCGTCAAGCAAGGGGTATAAATGTACCATAAATTTTTCTTATGCCTCTACCAGTTCTAACGTAACTTCATACGCAAGGCCACTTGTGCCACCTGTCGAGAGCGGCACCTGTTGCGTATGAAGATTGGAGACATGTTCGCTATATGTGTCGATGTGAACCGCGATAGCAGTTACGCTTACCGGATCGTTGAATAGAACCGTTGCGCCCACTGAACCGAGATACGAGGTGCGGAGCGCATCACGATATTGTTGACCCGTGAGACCTGTTGGCGTACCATCGTACCGCAACAAATCGTTTCTACACAGAAGCGTCATGTTCCATGTACGCTTTCCAGGTCCCAGGTCTACGTAAGAAGTGCCGCCATCGGCACGTAGCGTTGACTTGCGAATGCGTGGCTGCTTCATTATGTATGTTCCCGGTTTGACAAAGTAGCCTGTGCCGTCCAGAACAATCTCGCAGTCGATACCCGATGTCGGCATGTTATCGCTCCTCCTTCAAGTCGTGAGCGCGAGTGTTATAGGTATAACTCTCGCCGAAACGGTCTTGAATGCTTATGATATCGCCGTCGATGGTGACGTGAATGCCGCGCTGCTTGAGTGCAAGGCACATCGTCGTCAGCGTGTACCCTAGACGCGTATTCTCCTTCTCCAGTGCGGCGATACGGTCATGCAACGAGCGTATCTCGTTTTGCAGGGCGTTGATAACGCGGTCTTGCACCTCGTTGGTGGTGCGGGCAAAGCCATGACGGTAGGCCGCGATCCCCCCAATGGTTATTGCAACAGTCATGAACAGGTTTATCAGGGAAAGCGGCTCCATATGCAATGCTCCTTTTCTTGTATTGGAATATTTATAAGCGCGTCCAGCGTGCAGGGATATCGCCCCAGTGTACTCGTGAGCCATAGGCGAAGTCACGCTGTTGCTTCACTTCTTGCAGACGTGCGAGAAATTGTGACATCCGCGATTGTGTAGCGGAGAGCCATGCGAGCGGTATCTTCGTGTCGTCGATGCGGTCGTGCATCGAACCATCTTGAAAATCGAAGTTGTCGTTGGTCGGTACCTGATACGCCTCCATCGCATAGGCCGTTGCGCCAAGTACAATAATGTCGCGGTGTGCCTCTGGAATAGTCGAGCCGCCACTGTCTAATTGCTGTTTTGTTGCGTAAAAGATACGCATAATGGACGTACTATCCTTTGGCAACTCAGCACTCGACACAGAAAGCGTAAAGCTAGGTGCTTGTGTTCCCGTTGGACCTGTTCCTATGCCAATGGCTCCCTGCACCCCCAAATTGCCGCCAGCCGCCAACGCATTCGTGCTATCGAAGACATTGGAGTATTCCGCGAAGTCGCGTTCGCGTGGAGGCCACAACATGACGCCAGAGGTATTGACGGCTGGCGGCGAAGGCTTGCCCACCAGCATCGTATCCGCGAGACTATCGCTATAGGTGGTCGTGGTGTTATCTTGCAGCGTCACCAGTAGAAAGAGCGTTGTGCCACCGACGAGAGTACGATAGAGATTGCGTCCGATGACCGAATTTGTCGCGGTTCCTGGCAACACAGTCGTCGAGGTACCGAGCGGAATCGACGAAAGGAGGACACTCTGATTGCCGTTGGTGGTCGCCATTGTTACTATTGGTGATGGCGGCGTCTCTCCTCCTTGCGTCAAAAATGTGACCGCGTACTGGTATGCCCCTACGCCTAATGCACTTCCGCTCGTTGCAAGCGCGGTCATAGCTGTTGCAGGGGAAGCAAACTGCGAGCCGTAAGCTTGCAGCGGATAGAGAATGCGCTCAATCCACCACACCGGATAGGCGGGATTCCACGACGTGGGATAGGGATACGTGCGCTGAAAAGGTCGAGTACTCATATCTGTATACGCGATATTCGGGTACACCTGCGAGTACCTATCAACTGCCTTATCAATAGCACGGTCAATATCCGATGTCGCCCAGCGTTGACTCGCCGAACCAGCAGGATCAAACAGGTCTTGCCGCACGGTTGTCTCAATGTCCGTAAGCAGCATGATAACTCCTTTACTGCGAATTTAACGACTTTTGTAGGGACCAGATTTATCGCGTCCGTCGTGCGATTTATCGCCTATGATTCGTTTTCGTGTCAACCTATATCCGATAAATCGGCTTCGGACGCGATAAATCTGGTCCCTACGAAACGAGAAATTATCATAATGAAAAACGATTATATAATGTAGCCATAGGTATAGAGCGTGACGAAACAGGCACCCCCATTGGCTTTAATATCAATTGAGCCTGTCGCATCGACCGCCAGCACTCCCGTTCCATTCATCGTCGTGTTCGCAACCGCTGTATTTCCGATAGACCCATACGCATTGATATCGCCACTAGCATGTGGAGCAAGCTGAATATATGCTCCAACGCTTGCACTGGTGAAGTACGCCTTGTAAAGCACGCCAAGTACACCGTTGGGTATGCCCGTCGAACCTCCTGTGATTGCAAAGGTCTGCGTCGTTCCCGCCGCAATACTCACATTTTGTATTGATTGATAGCCGCTTACAAAGGTGACGCGTCCAGGTGGTGGCGAAGGTGCCGAAGCGAACGTTGCGATGATTACCGCGTCCTGCGGATTGTGTTCATCAAAGAACAAGACCGCGCACAACGAACTCGTAATAGCCGAGGTGCCATCAATATGGTTTGCCAAAGGGACATTCGCCAACGCGAACGATGTCGCCTCGAACAGCAGAACAGAGGCCGTGTAGCTTCCAGGATCGAACGATTGCAGAATGCCGCGTTTAATAACCATGAAGATGCTCCAAAGGGAACTACGTACATTTCTCATGCATTCTCTTCTTTAAGAAGAGAATGCATGAGAAATGTACAAAATTTACGCGTCGTTGCTCGCGCTACCAGGATTGGCGATGACATCTCCACCGCTCTGAGCGTGGAACGAGCCAGCAGTGTAGCTCGTACCCAGCAGCGTATTGAGCGCGGTAGCAATATTGGCAAACGTCTGCGTGCCGCTTGGATCGACGCGACAGAACGTGCCGTCGAGCGGTAGAGTACCATCTGCAGTTTGTTGTACAATCGCCAGCGTGCGTGGATTGAGGTAGGAGCCGATGGGCGCAGTCTGCCCACCATTAAAACGTCCATAAGTGAGTTCAAGAAGGTCTAACATGTCGAAGGTTTCCTTTCATATGTTTGTGAATGTGCAGGGAGACCGCGAGGGTCTCCCCTACAC
>CAXUGH010000185.1:0-10478 GCA_964250365.1 uncultured Ktedonobacteraceae bacterium | reverse complement strand
CGGAATCGACGGGATTCGAACCCGCGATCTTCTGCGTGACAGGCAGACATGTTAGGCCACTACACCACGACTCCTGGATTGTACGCCTTAGATACTCTTTGGAAGTACCCTTTGCGTATATATGATAATATCAGAGTGTTGCTTCCTTGTCAAGCTTTTTTGTGATGAATTTGATTAAGATGTTAAAGCCGTAGAAGATGCGTTCAGCGTTGAAGAGCATAGCGTTTTGATGCGAAGCGATAGATAGAATAGAAAGTTTCTGCGATATGAGTGAAGAAGATATTATCCATATGACTCCAATTCCACGCACACGCGAAAGTTTAGCTCATGATTTACGCCTTTTAGGGATTACTCCTGGTATGACGCTACTCATTCATTCATCGTTGCGCTCTCTCGGTTGGGTGAGTGGTGGTCCTATAGCCGTTGTACAGGCGTTGATGGATGTTGTGACTCCTGATGGTACTCTTATTGTTCCTACCCATACAAGTGGCAATTCGGACCCCGCGAAATGGGAGAATCCAGCCGTTCCTGAGGCGTGGCTACCGGTAATTTATGACACTATGCCTGCGTTCGACCCGCTAACAACACCTACCTATTTTATGGGGAAGATTGTAGAGGCGTTTCGCACTTGGCCTGGGGTGATACGTAGCAATCATCCAACAGACTCATTTGCTGCATGGGGTAGACGTGCTGAGTTTGTAACGGCACATCACAGTCTCGAATATGGTTTGGGCGAAGGGTCGCCCCTGGCTCGCATTTATGATCTGGACGGTTGGGTACTTCTGCTCGGTGTGGGTTATGACCGCAATACCTCGTTTCACCTCGCCGAATATCGCGCACCTCATGCTATACAAACGACGTTGAGTTCGCCTATTTTTGAGAATGGGCAACGTGTTTGGAAGCAGTATCGGGATATAGAGATTGATGCCGACATCTTTCCTGATATCGGTGACGATTTCGAGCAGGATACGCGACTCGTCAAAATGGGACACGTTGGCTCTGCTGACGCTCGACTCTTTTCGCAACGCGCTGCCGTAGACTTTGCTCAAAGTTGGCTCACTCAGAAACGCAATCGTCTTTACATCGAAAAGAAGGATGGAGACAATGACCAGTCCAAATAACGGCAATAGGCTTCCTCCTAAAGCACAAATGGTGATGGCACGCGATTTTGTTGTGCGGCGTTCTGAACTTACGGTGCCGGGTCATAATCTTAAAATGATGACAAAGGCTGCTGCCTCTGCTGCTGATCAGGTGATGTTTGATTTGGAAGATGCATGCGCGGTCTCACAAAAGGTCGAGGCGCGTAAGACCGTGATTGAGGCTCTAAACACATTGGACTTTGGCGGAAAAATTCGCGCCTTTCGTCCCAATAACGTCCGCACCAAATTTTTCTATCGAGACCTGATTGATGTTGTCGAGGCGGCTGGACAGAACATTGATGTGATTGTTATTCCTAAGTGTTACGGACAGGAGGATATTCTTTTCGTAGACCGATTCCTCTCGCAAATCGAAGAGAATATGAACTTTGAGCCTGGGCGTATTAAGCTCGAAGTGCTGATTGAGTCGGCGGATGCGGTGTTGCATGCGGAGCAAATCGCAAAATGTACACCGCGTGTGAGTGGACTCATCTTTGGTACCGTCGATTTCGCTGGCGACATTGGAGCGCAGGAGCTAGGGGCGGAGCAGTTTTTCTACTACAACTATGCAAAGGCGAAATGTATCGTGGCGGCACGAGCGGCTGGCGTCACCGTCGTTGATGGCGTGACGCTTGCGATACGCGATACTGAGGCATGCCGCCGCGACTCAATGACTGCAGCTCGTATGGGGTTTGATGGCAAATGGGCGATTCATCCGTCTCAAATCGATATTATCAATACCGCGTTCACCCCCACCACTGGTGAGATTACAAAAGCCAAACATATCATCGACAAGTACGAAAAAGCCGACGTAGAGGGTGGCCTTGGAGCTATTGTGATTGACGATCAGATGATCGATGCAGCCTCATTGCGCGTTGAGTGGAAGAAGCTAGCAATTGCCCAAAAAGCAGGCTTAATATGATTCCTTGACTTTTCGCCCAAATACCAGTACACTCAACTATATACTATCACGATAGAAAGGCTTTTTGATGCAGCAACCCATACTTCCACACGCGGCGGACTGCTGTTAGGTTTCTTATGCATTCGCCAAATGCTTGAAAGCGAGTCAAGGACATGCTATTACATATAGTCATGTTCTCTTTCGCCTTTCTCAAATTCCTCAGCAGCAGACTACCGCATCTCCATCAACACAACAACTACCTCCATTTTGTTTGTAAGCAAGCACTCAAAGGTGGGTCTGTCTGCATTTGTGCCAAAACACGCTGTTCTTTTCGCAACTTGTTGTTGCCTGACTCTGTAATAGGGTCGATGCGTTTTGTTTTGTGTATGCCTCACAACAAGGCTCCATACTTCTGAGTTGCTCGCGCCACCATAACCATAGAAAGAGTGCGCTTGTTATGAGTAAGAGCATCTACCATTCATTATCCCTATTGGATCTCGTCTTTGTCTGTCGGCTGGCTATCGTCTCCTACACGATGGCTACCGACTCTTTTCAACACTCTACAAAATTTTTGTTGAAGATAAAGAAGAGGTCTACAATTGCGAAAAACACGCAAACACCGTTTTTACGACGAGGAAGAGCAGCAACAATACTCGCGTACAAAGCATCGTCATGTCAGAAACTCAGAAGATGAGGCGTTCAAGTGCAAACAATGTAAGCGTTTCATTGGAGCCTTGCCCTCTGGTGGCAGTCACAGAAACCATTGTCCATTCTGTCTCTATTCATTGCACGTCGATGATCGGAAAACGGGGGATCGACAAAGCATCTGTCGCTCTCGTATGGAACCTATTGGGAGATTTCAACGTCGCAATGGTGAGTATGTCCTTGTGCATCGTTGCCTTGGCTGTGGCTTTGAACGCTTCAATCGCATCGCGGCAGACGACGATTTCGCGCTAGTTCTATCGTTGCCTGTACTGCCCGCACGTATGGGCAGTGGTAAGAGGCAACTGTTTGGGGAAGAGGATTTGCAAGGGATGGAACTAGATGAAATGCTAGATTGAGTGATGCTTTTATAAATAAAGGAATGACGGTATCGAAAGTGATACCGTCATTCATTATAGCCCGAAAGACACGTTTATTTGAGATGATCCTTCAAGAAGTTGACCGCGAGAGGCCACGCCTCGGATGCTGCCTTCTCGTCGCCCATGCCATGTACAGGGTTGATGAAGGCATGACCGGCATCGTATACCTTGACGGTAATGTCTTTGCCCGCCTCTTTGTACATCTGCTCGATTTTCTGAATCTGCTCCGGTGATACGCTATCGTCGCGGCTCCCATAGATTGCTAGTACGGGAGCGTTCACCTTTGCCACATCTTCAGGAGTAGGATCGTAGCCTGCGCCATAGAAAGGAACAACCGCACCTAGATCGCTATCACGCGATGCAACTGTATACGTCAAGAATCCACCAACGCAGAAACCTATGAGACCAAGTTTCTTTGGCTCAACATTCGGCATTGCCTTGACTGTATTCACCGCACCGATAATCTCAGTCGCGGCTTTATCGACATTTTCCCGAATCATCATGACCATTTTCTGTGCATCGTCAGGTTCGGTTGCGACTTTGCCGTGATAGAGGTCAGGTACCGCTACGACAAAGCCCTGTTCCGCAAGCTTCTGTGCAAGGTCGAGGACGTGTGGCTCGATACCCCACCATTCCTGAATGAGTACTATACCAGGGTGTTGTGCATTATCATCAGGCTGTGACACATATGCATAGGCACCATCGCCGTTTACCTGTAAATCAACCTTCGCTGTACGTACTACCGCCATGTTCTATACGCTCCTTACAAATATACTCTACTATTTGTGCTAGAAAGCACTCCTCAAGTATTATATCTCACAACATCATGTCCTCGTAATCTTAGGGAAAACACAAGAAGCACACAAGGGGAAACAAACGAATACTCGTCCGTTTCCCCTCGTGTGCCTTTTGTGTGAATAGCTAGTTCTCTGTTAACAGAGACACAACACTTTAGACACCGAAGCCGCTAAAGCTTACAGTTGCCACTCCACGACCATCGTCACTATTGATACTCCACACGTCTTTGAATTCCTTCTTCGACGTTGGCGTAAAGGTCACCGTCTCCACAACCTGTGCTCCTGGGGCAATCGTTGTTCCTTCTGCCAAGTTGGTGGTAGCTACGAAAGGACCTAGAATTGGTGGTTTGGAGCGTGTGATTGTTAGTGGGCTACCACCTGTATTAGCAACGGTGAATGTGATCGTTGCCGTCTTTCCTACAGGTACGTTGCCGAACTTGTTTTGCTTAGGCGTGATCACCATCTTTTGACGCGGCGTTCCCGAACCCGTGAGCGGGAGCGTGACCGTTCCTGCTGTACTTGTGACCACAATGGAACCAGTGTAGGTAATGGACTTTGTTGGCGCGAAACCTACCGATATTGTGAAGTTGCCGTTAGGTGGTAGCGTCAAATTCCCTGTTGGTTGTCCCGAAATCGAGAATGGCAGTTTAGGTGTGCTTATTCCCGTTATCGTTAGAGGCGTTGCACCTACATTTGTGTATGTCTCCGAGGTGGTGATGGCAGGGTTGCCAATCGCAACTGGACCAAAATCCAGAGGATTTGGTGTGACAATCAAATCAGCAGTTGCGGAGACACCGTTGCCAGACAACCCGAAGCTGATCGAACCACCAGAAGTTGTCAGTTTTAACGTCGCTGACACAATACCTGGAGTTGTTGGCGTAAACGTGATCGGTATCTGGATGGTCTGACCTGCATTAAGAGTAGCTGGAAGCGCAGGTGTTGATGTACCTATGGTAAACGTAGGATCGCTGCTTGCGATGCCAGTAACCGTCACTTTGGTATTGGCTGTCAACGTTTCTGTCTGTGTTGCGCTCTTACCAACTACAACCGTTCCCATATCGAGCGGAGGACCGCTGAGTACATTGTTGACAGGCGCACCAAAGCTCATAATGTGTCCATCACGCGTACCAACATAGACGTGATTGTTGTAGACACCCGGAGGCGTGAATTTGTTCGCGGTACCAATCGGGGCACTATAGATTAGTTGCATCTTGCCCGATACTGGTATAGCATTGTATGCGCGTAACTGACCACCTACACCCGTCTGGTCAGGTTCCCATACTGTCCAAACTACCGCTGATCCCTCTGTGACACCGTTGGAGGTGATGACGGGCGAGCTTGAACCGAAACCGAAAGCGTCAGAGGATGTTCCGGCAGAACTCAAGGTTGGTTTGCCTGTGCCATCTAAGCCATAGTGATAGGCTTTGAGCGCACCACTACCTTTACCACCCTGTGCCGTAGTCGTATAGATGTAGCCACCACTACCAGGATAGACGGACGGTGTACTCCAGAGACCACCATCAGGTCCAATACGGTTAATCACCGCGTCGGGGCCACTTGCTGGTGCGCGACCACTCATGTTGTCGGCATTGATCATATAGATGTAGCCCTTTTTCCCATCCGCGATTACGATATGGGGGTACGTAGGCGTGCCAAAGTACTGCTGTGGCAAACCAACAGGGCCACCTGAGCCAAAATCGGAGTCGTTGAGGTTAAGAATGTCTGCATCGTAGGGCGAAAAGAAATCGGTGTTTTTCAGCGAACCGTCTGGTTGCACTGTCAAACGCACAAGAGATTGGCCTAAGTTAGCAGCACTTGTCGTTCCTGTAATTCCCGATGCAGGAGGAACACCATTCGAGGTGGAAAGGATAATTTGTCCATCTCCATCCGTGACCAGACCGCCACCGGACTGCCAGATACCACCACCACGATCACTAGGTGTATCCGTACCTGCCTGATCGGTCCATAATGTTTTGACGCTACCAGTCGTGGCAACGCCAACAACCCAACCCTCATATGGCTTACGATCACAGTGCCCACCAAAGGCGGCGTAGACGACTCCATTCATTAACAATAATGCTGGTCGCTGCAGTTCATAGATTGCATTGAATGTATGACTTGGAGCATTCGCTGCCGTACCTTGAATGGTAACAGGAAATCCCGGCTTGTCGTTACCTGTTGCCATATCAATAGCATGCATGAAGTAGTTCGTTACTCCGCCAACAGTTGTAATACTCGTGAGATAGGCTATATTATTCGCTGTATCAATAGCGGGCGCACTCGTCACTCCAATCGATGGATTGATGTCGGCGCATTGAAGAACTGATGGGTCAAATGGAGTACCGAGATTACGTGTCCATTTTTGTGTACCTGTAGTAGGGTCGATACCGTAAATGTTATTACTTTCCGTTGCTACAATAAGTGTTCCATTTACGACTTCGGGTGCTGCATAGACCTGACCTGTTACTGCGGTGTTGAATATCTGACCGAAATTTCCGGCGGAGACTTGTCCTGGCGAGAGATTAGGTTGATCTCCGTACCAACCATCACGTAACTGCTGTGGAGTAGGTGCAGCACCAGTTGCGTGCGTGACATGACTCCGTTCAACTACAACTGTTAAAATTGGTACCAGAATAAGAAGAGTGACGGCACCTAATAGCCACCAACGTCTTTTAGCGAAATGCGGCAAGGACAACGATTTCATGAAAGCTCCTTTTTCATGTCTTAGTTCATTTTTGTTATGAGATGCACGAATATGCTATGGGATATAGATAAAATTCTATTTTCTGTTTAGAAAAAGCGATTTGAAAGCGATTTTCAGAGATAGATATATGAGATATAGAAATTCACCTATATGGCATTAGTATATCAAAAAGATTGTATTGATAGGGTTGCGATCAGGTTAAGAAGAGGTAAATTTCTTCCAGGACACGTATAAGTTTTTCTTTGTTTCCGACACAAGTACATACTCATGGTATATCCCACCAAAATATGGTATGCTTCTTCCATTAAACCCCTCGCTTGGAACATGGTTCATTCTTGTATGCCGATCCCTTTAGAGTGTCTTGCTAAAGACACGAAGTACATTGTTGTACGTAAAGAGTACAGGAGGATTCGGATGATCAGTCGCCAAAGGAGTTTCCTGAATCGAGACCTTGAAAGCTATCCCGCCAACTCGCAACGTATCGTGTATCTAGCTCTGTCGGTTGCCGCTACCATCGTTTTGTACTACGAGTCATATGTTCTCCCGTCCGTTGCCCCACTTGTGTTGACGACCTTTCACATCTCATTCAGTACCTACGTCTTTTTGACGCTCGGCTCTAACTTGCTAGGTGCTATGTCGTCGCTGATTGGTAGCCTCTCAGACCGCCTAGGGCGTGCCAATCTTGTCGTCTATGGCGTTGTGTTGACATCCCTCATTACGCTCGCCATTGCCTTTACGGGAGTGACAGCACTCTTTATCGTATTGAGCCTGATACTCGGTTTTGTCGAGGGTATTATTCTGGTTGCGACACCCGCACTCGTGCGCGATTTTTCGCCACGCCTCGGACGTGCAACAGCAATGGCATTCTGGACGGTCGGTCCTGTTGGTGGTAGCCTTATCATTACATTGGTGGCAAGCCTCACGCTGTCTGTCTTCGGTACATGGCAGTCACAGTACATCATTGCCGCTATCTTTGGTCTGATAATTTCCGCGCTATGCTTCTTTGGTCTGCGAGACCTGTCGCCAGCACTTCGCGCTCAGATCATGACAGCTCTACAGGAAAAAACTTTGCTCGAAGTGCGTTCAAGAGGTATTGACGTAGCGGCTGCTCTGAAAAATCCCTGGCGACAGATGTTACGCCCGCAGATCATCATGAGTGCGCTTGGTATCAGTTTGTTTCTGTTACTCTACTACGCCGCCGTAGCGTACTTCCCCATTTACCTCAACACCATCTTCAGATATCCGCTAACCCTGGCAAACGGACTGCTCAGTATCTACTGGATTTGCGATGTCATAGCCTCGATCATTACTGGCATCGTTTCCGACCGTTTAGAGGTTCGTAAACCCTTCATGGTGTACGGCGCAGTCGCCAATATTATCATTATTCTCCTCTTCATCAGCCGCATTGGGCAACCCACAAGTCCACTCTTCATGGGTATCCTCTTCGCGCTCTTCGGCTTCACAGGCCCAATTGCCTACGTTGGCTGGATGGCTGGCTACACAGAGACTATAGAAGACATCAACCCTGCTCTTGTTGCTACTGGCATCGCCGTCTGGGGCTTTCTCATTCGCTGGGTCGTTGTCCTCTCAACGCTTGCATTTAGCTTCGTCGTGGTCAATATCAAAAACCCAACGCAGTGGGCAACATGGTGGTGGGTCTGTATTGCTGGCGTCGTCGTCTTCCTCCCAACCGCGTTTCTCACCAGTGGTTATTGGAGTCCTGCTCGTGCTCGTGCCGCCGTACAAACGAAACTACAAGCTGAAGGACTGGGGGTCGAGTCTACTGTGGAACCAGCTTAGCGAACCTCTTCGATAGAGACTCATAACGAACACGTATAAGCAACTAGCTTATACGTGTTCGTTATGAGTCTCTTCTCCTATCACGAAACCTTTCCCATGCACAAACCGTACTAAACTCAAGTTTATGTGCCGAAAGGAGATTGCTACTCGATGTTTACCGCCGCAAAACCAGTTCATTATACTGAAATACAAACGCAAGAACATATTTGGTTAAGTAACGAGACGCCAGAAACGAGCGAGTGTCTATTTGCCGCAACACTCTTGGGAGATGAGATAGTGCGTGTTCGTTTTCTTCACACCGCGTATCCCGAAGGATTACGCTTTCAACTTGTCGATGAGCAGAAGGGAACACTACCTTATCATTCCTGGATTGTTTCCACTGGCGATGAATCGTGGCAGAATACGAAGAGTGAGAGGGAAGCTCTGCCTCTGTTAGAGCCTTACCTGCAAGGATTTGCCTACGGCGACAGCGAGATGTGTTGGACTCGCCCTCTGGAAAATGATGAGAATTTCTATGGTTTTGGCGAACACACACGAACCATGAATAAACGCGGAGAATTTTTGCCGTTATGGAACTGGGATCCAGAGATGGGGCACAATGCTGAGACAGGCAGAATGTATGTAAATATTCCCTTCTTTCTTAGTATTTCTACAACAACAGGACATGCGACCGGTTTGCTTGTCGATCACACAGGCGATATCGACACGGACATCGGGCACTCAGACCTCTCCGAAGTACAAGTTACTGTGCAAGGCGATAGCCTGACGCTCTATTTTTTTGCTGGTCCAACTCCAGCCGATGTTCTACGTCAATATACCGATCTTACTGGTCGTATGCATATGCCTCCGCGTTGGGCATTAGGACATCATCAAGGAAAGTGGAGCTACTATACTGAACAAGAGGTGCGCGAGATTGCCGCGAAGTTCCGTGAACGCCATCATCCCTGCGAGTCAATCTGGCTTGACATTGACCATATGGATGGATACCGTACATTCACCTGGAAATTGGAAGCTTTTCCGAATCCAGCAAAGATGAACGAAGACCTGTTGGAGCAAGGCTTTCACATTATTCCCGTCGTCAATCCAGGTATTAAATCCGACCGGAACTATTTTGTCTATCAGCAGGGGCTTGCACATGGCTACTTGTGCCGTAGACAGAGTGGCGATCTCTTCATGGGAACTGCGTGGCCTGATGATTGCAATTTCGCTGATTTCTCTCGCTCGGACGTGCGTCGCTGGTGGGGCGACCTGTTTCATGGCTTTCTGCAACAGGGAATCGCTGGCAGTTGGAACGATATGAATGAGCCATCGCAAGCCACAATGATGGAGAAGAAATATCACAAACCAACGAAAAAGACATTTAGCGATGATGTCATGCATATTGCAAGTGGAGAAAATATCACTGGACCCGATGGTCCACCGGTGTTACATGAGTTTTTTCATAACGCTTACGGACTACAAATGGCGCGTGCAATGCGTGAAGGAACGCAACGCTTCGCACCAGACAAACGTCCCTTTGTCCTCTCGCGTTCTGGCACGGCTGGCATACAACGATACTCTGCAACCTGGACAGGCGACAATTCGAGTTGGTGGGAGCATATCTCGCTGGCGATGAGAATGTGCCTGAACATGGGTATCAGTGGTCAGCCCTTTATGAACTCGAACATAGGCGGCTTCTGGGAGAACTGTACGGGCGAACTTCTTGTGCGCTTCGTGCAACTTGGCGCGTTTCTACCGTTGTGCTGGAATCACAATGCCCAGGATAATGTGCCGCAGGAACCCTGGGCGTTTGGCGAGCCATACGAAAGCGCGTATCGCAAGGCTATCGAGCTACGTTATCGGCTTCTTCCCTACCTCTATGACCTATTTCATGAAGCCTCTGTCAATGGCTCACCGATCATCCGTCCCCTGTTTTATCATTACGGACAGGACTTAGCCGTCTACGATGTGGAAGATGCCTTTCTAGTCGGGGCATCGTTGCTCACAGCTCCCATCTCGACAGAGGGAGCGAAGAGCCGCCAGGTCTATCTGCCGCAGGGAACGTGGATACACTATTGG
>CAXUGH010000184.1:0-10482 GCA_964250365.1 uncultured Ktedonobacteraceae bacterium | reverse complement strand
CAATCGTGCCCACATTCACATGGGGCTTTGTTCGCTCAAATTTCTTCTTTGCCATTTTATTCCTCTTAATATAAATTTGTGCATCGTTTACCGTCCACGAGAGGCACAACAAAAGATACTATTGCTCAGGCGGCCTGTTCCCTGATTCGGCACTGAACACGATTTCGTAGGTAGCATGAAACATGCATAATAGCAGTGAGGAACAGAGGGCCATCGGTAGCGACCCTCTTACACCTACATAAGCAGAGGAAAAGATTTCCCCTTACACGATACTTAGCGAGAGGCTTTTGCTGTAATTTCGTCAGCAAGATTTCTCGGCACGGGATCGTAGTGATCAAACTCCATTGAGTAGCTTGCACGCCCGCTTGTCATAGAACGGAGGTCATTTACATAGCCGAACATCTCGGCAAGGGGTACATGTCCCCGCACCACATGCTGCACACCACGACTCTCCATACCCAGGATCGTTCCTCGGCGTCGGTTGAGGTCGCCGATTACATCTCCATAGAATTCCTCTGAGGTGGTCACTTCTACCAACATCACAGGTTCGAGCAGAATTGGGGTTGCCTTGCGTGTCGCCTCTTTGATTGCTATAGAGCCAGCAGTCTTAAAGGCCATTTCGTTCGAGTCAACATCATGATAAGACCCATCGTAAAGTGTGGCCTTCACGTCGATCATTGGGAATCCAGCGATGATGCCGTTATCCAATGTCTCCTTGATACCATTTTCAACAGGCTTGATATATTCTTTTGGCACGACGCCGCCAACAATGGCATTGACGAACTCAAAGCCTTTACCGCGTTCGTTTGGCTCCACTTTCACCCATACATCACCATACTGACCATGACCACCTGTCTGACGAACGTGCTTGCCTTGCGCTTGTGCTGGCTTTGTGATGGTTTCGCGGTAGGCGACCTGTGGACGACCCACGTTGGCCTCTACCTTGTATTCGCGGAACAGACGGTCTACGATAACATCCAAGTGCAGCTCACCCATACCAGAGATAATGGTTTGACCGCTATCGAGGTCGGTGTGCAATTGAAATGTCGGGTCCTCTTCCGCCAGTTTGTTCAGTCCAATTGACATCTTATCCTGGTCGGCTCTCGTCTTAGGCTCAATGGCAATGTGAATCACCGGTTGAGGGAAGACAATCGACTCCAGAATGACGGGATGCTGTGCGTCTGACAGTGTATCACCTGTGAAGGTATTACGCAAGCCCACAGCGGCGCAGATGTCGCCAGCACGGACCTCGTCGATATCCTCACGGTGATTAGCATGCATAAGCAGTAAACGACCGATGCGCTCCTGTTTACCCTTCGTGCTATTTTCTATGGGAGAGCCTTTCGTCAACTTGCCCGAATAGACACGCATGTATGAGAGGCGTCCGACGAAGGGGTCGGCAACGATCTTAAAGACCAGTGCGCTGAATGGCGCATTGTCATCAATCGGTCGCTCTTCCTCCTGCTCTGTATCGGGATTGATGCCCGTAGGAGCGGGAATATCAATTGGTGATGGTAGGTACGCAATCACGGCGTCGAGCATGGCCTGGACGCCCTTGTTCTTGAGGGCAGTGCCACACAGGACAGGAACCAGCGCATTCGCAATGGTTGCTTTACGCAGTGCTGCGACCAGTTCCTCATTTGTAATCTCTTCGCCTTCGAGGTACTTGAGCGTTAGCTCTTCGTCACTCTCAGCGACGCGCTCAACGAGGTATTCGCGGTGTTGCTTGAACTCAGCTTCCATGCTGGTAGGAACGTCGGTATGCTCTGATGTCGTACCCAGGTCATCGGTGAAGATAACCGCTTCACCAGCAATCAGGTCGATGAAGCCTTTGAAGTTGTTCTCACGACCAACGGGAATTTGAACTGGAACAGCAACGGCACCGAGGCGTTCACGAATCATATCGACGGTACGCCAGAAGTCGGCACCAGTGCGATCCATCTTATTGACGAAGCACATACGCGGGACATTATATTTATTTGCCTGACGCCACACGGTCTCGGACTGAGGCTCAACGCCGGACACCGCGTCAAAGACGACGACGCCGCCGTCGAGAACGCGCAAAGAACGCTCGACCTCGGCAGTAAAGTCAACGTGTCCCGGCGTATCAATGATATTGATGCGATGGTCCTGCCAGAAACATGTTGTAGCGGCAGAGGTGATGGTGATACCACGCTCTTGCTCTTGCGCCATCCAGTCCATCGTAGCGGCACCTTCGTGTACCTCACCAATGCGGTGAATTTTTTTGGTATAGAAAAGAATGCGCTCGGTAGTAGTGGTTTTGCCAGCGTCGATGTGAGCGATAATACCAATATTTCTTGTTTTTTCGAGTGAAAATTCTCTTGACATGATATCTTTTTACCAGCGATAATGAGCGAACGCTTTGTTGGAGTCCGCCATCTTATGGGTCTCTTCTCGTTTCTTAATGGTTGCACCCTGACCCGCTGCGGCATCCATTAGCTCGTTGGCGAGTTTTTCTGACATTGATCTTCCAGTACGGTTTCGCGCAGAGCGGACGAGCCAGCGCATTGCTAGCGTATTGCCGCGATCTCGGCGAATCTCTACGGGCACCTGATAGGTTGAACCACCGACACGACGAGGCTTGACCTCGGTAGAGGGTGTGCTATTCTTTAATGCCTGCTCAAATACCTCAAGTGGTGGTCGCTTCTGCTTCGCTTCGATGGCGTCAAAGGCATCATAAACGATGCGCTCTGCCAGACTGCGCTTGCCGTCCAGCATTAGTTTATTGGTAAAGCGAGCCACATTGCGGCTTCTGTATTTTGCATCCGGCACATCTGGTCGGCGTACTACTCTTCTACGTCTTGGCAAGGTTTCTCTCCTTCTCAACTTAGGAAGTCTACAGGAACGATGGACACTAGAAAAGGCGTCGATTCGACTACGAGGCAATGCCTCACAATCTCCTACGGACGCCTACATGCGGGTACCTATCCTGAAAGGAGGACACCCGACTCTCAGCAGCAAAGTACACGTATATCAGACTTTGTTGCTAATGCGGAATAACCGACGGACCTGAAGGCGTTCAGGTGGTATCGGGCAAAGATAGAGCGGTACGCCGTACCTTTGCAGATATTATAAGCGGCTTATTTTCTGCCCTTTGCTGGCGATGCCGTTGCCTGACCGGGTTTTGGACGTTTCGCGCCGTATTTGGAGCGACCGCGACGACGTTTTGAGACGCCATCACTATCCAAAGTGCCACGAACTATGTGATAACGCACACTTGGCAGGTCTTTCACACGACCACCACGAATGAGTACCACTGAGTGTTCCTGTAAATTATGACCCTCACCTGGAATGTACGCCGTGACCTCCATCTGGTTGGTCAAGCGGACGCGGGCAATCTTACGCATTGCCGAGTTCGGTTTCTTTGGCGTCATGGTACGCACCTGAGTGCAGACGCCACGCTTCTGTGGGGAGCCTCGCAGACGGGAGGTCCGATTTTTCAGCGCATTGTACGAATACAGCAGTGCTGGGGCCTTAACTTTCTTCTGTTTTTGCGAACGGCCCTTTCGGACCAATTGGTTAATTGTCGGCAAGGAACAATCCTCCCTGTCTTTCTTGCGTTTTTTTATAGTGGAGGGGCGCAATTTCCTGCGCCCCAACATCATACTTATGCAGTTGCATATGGTATCACTCTTCGCCTCGGCTGTCAAGTGTTAAGCCAAGAGTACCGTTTCCTAGAGGAGTCACCATATTGCTACCTACGACGGTTGCGGCGGGAGTCGCGCCACCATTCAAGCGAGCAGCTGCCGCTTGTTGACGCGCGATTTCATCGCGTTCGCGTTGTGCAATACCTGATCCAGCAGGAATGAGTTTACCGATAATCACGTTCTCTTTGAGACCAACCAAGTGATCGGTGTGTCCCTCGATTGCCGCCTCTGTCAAGACACGCGTCGTTTCCTGGAAGGAGGCCGCCGCGAGGAAGCTATCGGTATTCAACGATGCCTTTGTGACACCAAGCAGAACCGTTTGTGCCTTCGCAGGCTCGCCGCCTTCAGCCAGCACACGAGCGTTGTTATCTGCATAGACAAAACGATCAACAAGGTCGTTCGGCAACATTTCGGTATCGCCAGCTTCGTCGATTTTCACACGACGCAGCATTTGACGAATGATGACCTCAATATGCTTATCATTGATATACACACCAGTATTGCGATAGACGCGCTGCACCTCTTTGACGAGATACAGGTGAACGGCTTCGCGCCCCTGGATACGTAAAACGTCCTGTGGGTCGCGTTGACCAGAGGTAAGTGCTGTTCCCGCAGCGATTTTCTGCCCATTTTCAACCGTCAGGTTGCGCGAGGCAGGGATCGCATAAGAACGTTCTTCACGCTCCTCAAAGCGGATACTCAGGAGATTGTCGTTGAGAACAACCTCGCCCTCAGTACGTGCCAGCACTGGTTGGGCTTCGTTACTCCCCTCGGCAGGCATCATGGCGATGACTTGATCTTTTTGTACTCTGTCCTTGTCGGCGACCAGCTTATTGGCGTTTTCTGGTAGTGGGTACTCATCGAAGAAGACACTTGTCGAAACGACGCGCACGGTACGAGCATTGGTGTTCTCGTCCTTCACGATTTCGATGACGCCATCGATCTCCGAGATCTCTGCCTTTTCCTTTGGCACACGCGCCTCGAAGAGTTCTTCGATACGCGGCAGACCTTGAGTGATGTCACCCTGCGCTCCCGCGATACCGCCAGAGTGGAAGGTACGCATCGTCAACTGCGTGCCAGGCTCACCAATGGATTGAGCAGCAATGATACCACAGGCCATACCAATCGCGGCAAGCGAATTGGCGGCGAGATCACGTCCATAGCACTTGCGGCAGATACCGCGTCGCGCCTGACACATCAGCACTGAACGGACACGAACCGCTTTGATACCAGCATCGACAATCTCGTTGATGGTCTCGTCGGTCAGTTCCTCGTTCACCTCGATATGCGGCAGTTCGGGAATGGCCTCCCCCAGCACACGTCCAACCAGACGGCTACGAATGTCGGACAGCATCATCTCCTTACTGTCGGTCTCGGTGATGAGAATACCATCGGGTGTGCCACAGTCCTCTTCGGTCACGATTGCATCCTGTGCAACGTCGATCAAGCGGCGCGTGAGATAGCCCGACTCCGCAGTACGCAGAGCAGTATCTGCCAGACCTTTACGCGCACCGTGACTACTAATGAAGTACTCAAGCACGCTCAGGCCGTCGCGGAAGTTACCACGAATAGGAATTTCAATGATGCGACCAGACGGACTTGCCATCAGGCCACGCATGCCGGACAACTGACGAATCTGTTGGAACTTCGCCTTCGTCGCACCAGAATTGGCAATGGTGTAGATTGAGCCATAGGGATCGAGTGTTTCCTCAACCATCTTTCTGATGTTATCGGTGGCTTCATTCCAGATGTCGATTGTTTGCAGGTATTTTTCGTTCGATGTAATCAGGCCATCGTGATACTGCTCTTCCAGATCACCAATCTTGGCATCGGCGGTCGCCAGTTCTTCCTGTTTTCCAGCTGGAACCTTGATATCGCTGATTGCGATGGTCACGCCCGCCTTTGTTGCGAACGTAAAGCCGAGACGCTTAATCTCATCAGCTAGCTCAGTAGTCTTGACGCGTCCGTACTCTTTGAAGCACTCGGCGATCACTTGACGCAGATTTTCCTTCTTCATCGCGTAGTTTTTGAAACGCAGACGCTCAGGAAGTCCTTCGTTGAAGATGATACGTCCAACCGTCGTCTCTACCAATCTCGTTGCCGGAATTGATGGAGCAGGTGGCGGACTATTGAATACCTGTGTGCCTTCAGGAAGGCGAATCTTAATGGCAGCCTGTAGTTCGATGATACCAGCTTGATAGGCGAGCAGAGCCTCACCGATATCAGTAAAGACTCGTCCCTCGCCCTTTTTCTCAGGGCGTTGCTGCGTCAGGTAGAAGCAGCCAAGCACCATATCCTGGCTAGCACCAATCGATGGCTCACCATTTTGTGGCGAGAGCAGGTTACGGGTTGACATCATGTAGCGACGTGCCTCGTCCTGCGCCTTCTCGGAGAGCGGAACGTGAACAGCCATCTGGTCGCCGTCAAAGTCGGCATTGAAGGCCGAACACACCAACGGGTGCAGTTGAATCGCGCTACCCTCGACAAGAACTGCTTCAAACGCTTGAATACCGAGGCGGTGTAGCGTTGGTGCGCGGTTCAGCAGCACAGGATGGTTTTTGATGACCTCTTCGAGAACATCCCACACCTCTGGCTTGACGCGTTCAACGAAACGTTTGGCACTCTTGATATTGTGCGCGAAGTTTTGCTCCACCAGTTTCCGCATAACGAACGGCTTGAACAGCTCCAGAGCCATACGTTTTGGCAAACCACACTGATGCAGCTTCAAATCAGGACCAACCACGATAACCGAGCGACCGGAGTAGTCAACGCGCTTACCGAGCAGGTTCTGACGGAAGCGTCCCTGCTTACCTTTAAGCATGTCGGATAGGCTCTTGAGCTTGTGATTGCCAGAGCCAGCAACGGCACGACCACGACGCCCATTATCAATCAAGGCATCACATGCCTCTTGCAGCATGCGCTTCTCGTTGCGAATGATGATCTCAGGTGCACCCAACTCTAACAAGCGTTTGAGACGGTTGTTGCGGTTGATGACGCGACGATAGAGATCGTTCAGGTCGGATGTGGCGAAGCGACCACCATCAAGCTGCACCATTGGGCGCAGGTCTGGCGGCAACACTGGCAACACTGTTAGAATCATCCACTCCGGCGAGGTGTTCGACTTGCGGAAGGCTTCGACGACCTTGAGCCGCTTGGTTGCCTTCTTGCGTCGCTGCCCAACGGTTGAGTTGATCTCACGGCGCATGTCGGTGGCGAGCTGTTCCAGGTCGATATCGGTGATCAGTTCACGAACGGCCTCAGCACCCATACCAGCACGGAAAACATCGCTAAAGGCGTCTTTCAGTTCGCGGTAGCGATTTTCCTGGAGCAGGTCCAATTTCTTGATACCTTCCAGGTCGCGGCGTTGCTGTTCGTAGAGCTGATGATTGTCTTTGCGCTCTTTCTCGATTTGCGTCTGGGCACTGTCGATTTGTGCCTGATAGTCGAGTTTAATGCGCTCGATCTCGTTTTCGTCACGAGCCTGAGCATCGCGTACCTCTGTACGAGATCGCTCGGCGATATCGTTACGTGTCACCTCAGCGAGACGTGACAGCACCTCGGTATCTTTTGGTGCAACCGTCTTGCCTTGTTCCACAATAGTATGCGTGCTAGAGCCGACAGAGAACACGATATCCTCTTCCAGCGTTTTGCCCATGTTGGCACGTAACTGAGCAAGCGTCTCGCTCTCAGCCTGTTCCGCCTCGCGCAGAGACTGTTCACGATCCTCTTCGCTCAAACGTCGAGCTTCAGCGAGGCGGTTCTGAACACTGGCAATGGCCTTTTCGCGCTGGCTCTTGAGACTCTCAACGCGCTCAACGACTTTACCGTCCTGGTCTTGATCGAGGCCGATGATTTTCTCGTCGATGTTCATCAGTTCGCGCTGCCGTGCCTCTTCGTCGATATGCGTCACGACATAGAGCGCAAAGTATAGAATGCGCTCAAGGTTACGCGGCGAGAGGTCGAGCAGCAGACCAATGCGGCTAGGCGTTCCCTTAAAGTACCAGATGTGGCTTACAGGGGATGCCAGTTCGATGTGACCCATGCGTTCGCGGCGCACCTTTGAGCGTGCAACCTCGACGCCGCATTTGTCACAGACAATGCCCTTAAAGCGGACACGTTTGTATTTTCCACAATAGCACTCCCAATCCTTTGTGGGTCCGAAGATGCGTTCGCAGAACAGACCATCTTTCTCAGGTTTGAGTGTGCGATAGTTAATCGTCTCCGGTTTCGTGACCTCACCATAGCTCCAGCCGCGAATTTGTTCCGGGCTGGCAAGGCTGATTCGGATGGCGTTAAAATCGTTTACTTCGAGCATGCTACCTCCGTGTTTGGGTCATGTAACACAACGTGACCCAGGGCGCACGGTTGTGCGCCCCAGTGTATCCACACCAAAGATTATTTACTGGTCTCCCTCGAAACCGGAAAGGTTGATGCCCAACTCAGGCATCACGTCACTTGAGGTATCTTCAACAAACTGTATCTTTTGCTCATCTTCGTTGAGAACTTCAACGTTGATGCCCAGACTTTGTAGCTCTTTGACAAGCACTTTGAAGGACTCAGGAACGCCAGGTTCCATGATGTTTTCGCCCTTCACAATGGCTTCGTAGGTCTTGACACGGCCTACCACGTCGTCGGACTTGACGGTCAAAATCTCTTGCAGGATGTTAGCGGCACCATATGCCTCCAACGCCCACACTTCCATTTCACCGAAACGCTGTCCACCGAACTGCGCCTTACCACCAAGCGGCTGCTGTGTGATAAGGCTGTACGGACCGGTTGAACGTGCGTGTACCTTGTCTTCGACGAGGTGTGCAAGCTTCAACATGTAGTTATAGCCAACCGTCACAGGATGGTCGAACGGCTCACCGGTACGTCCATCATAGAGTTGTACCTTACCACTTCCTGGCAGGTTCGCTTTACGCAAAAACTCTTCGATGTCCTCCTCAGTCGCTCCGTCAAAGACGGGAGTAGCGATCTTGAAGCCAAGCACGCTAGCAGCCCAACCGAGGTGCGTCTCCATGATTTGACCGATGTTCATGCGGTGCGGTACGCCTAACGGATTAAGAATGATATCAACGGGTGTGCCATCGGGCAGGAATGGCATATCTTCAATCGGTAACACGCGCGAGATAACGCCTTTGTTACCATGACGACCAGCCATTTTGTCGCCAGCACCAATCTTACGCTTCTGTGCGATACTTACGCGCACAAGTTGGTTGACGCCAGGAGGCAATTCGTCACCCGCATCACGCGAGAATACTTTGACTTCGACAATTTTACCGCGCTCACCGTGTGGTACACGGAGCGAGGTGTCCTTGACTTCACGCGCCTTCTCACCAAAGATGGCACGTAGCAATTTCTCTTCAGCGGTTAGCTCGGTTTCACCTTTCGGCGTAATCTTACCAACCAGAATGTCTTGTGGACCAACCTCGGCACCTACATAGATGATGCCACGCTCGTCCAGATTTTTGAGTCCTTCATCGCCAACATTTGGAATGTCACGCGTGATCTCTTCTGGTCCCAGTTTGGTATCGCGGGCATCGACCTCATATTTCTCAATATGAATAGAGGTGAAGAGGTCTTCACGCACAATGTGTTCACTGATCAGAATGGCGTCCTCGAAGTTGCCACCCTCCCAACTTGTGAAGGCAACGAGAATGTTCTGACCAAGTGCCAGCTCACCCTTCTGAGTCGAGGAGCTATCGGCAATCACCTGTCCGGCGGTCACGAAATCGCCCTTGTTGACCAGTGGTCGCTGGTTGATACAGGTGCCAGCGTTCGAGCGCACAAACTTACGTAAACGGTGAGCGTGTACCTCGCCATCGGCATCGACGATTTCAATGCGACGAGCGGTAGATGAAACGACCTCACCAGTTGCACGCGCAACTACCACCTGACCGGAGTCGATAGCCACCTGACGCTCGATACCAGTGCCACAAATTGGCGACTGCGGGCGTAGCAGGGGTACCGCCTGACGTTGCATGTTCGCGCCCATAAGAGCGCGGTTCACGTCGTCATGTTCTAGGAAAGGAATCAGGGCGGTTGCAACGCTCACCATTTGACGCGGTGACACGTCCATATAGTCTACCTTGTCGGAACTTTCAAGAGCGAACTGGCCTTGATAGCGACAGAGAACACGGTTATCGACGAATTCGTTCTCTTCGGTAAGCACAGTATTCGCCTGTGCGATCCAGAAGTTCTCTTCGTCGTCGGCGGTTCGATAATCGACATCATCGGACACGAACGAACGGATACGCACCTCGGCCTCGCCAAGTGTCTGCGAGAGCCTATCGAACAAGTTCTCGTCGATGCGTACAAACTCACGAGCCTTGATGAGAACCTCACCATCGGCGGTAACAACATCTTCGCGCTCGTGCCCGACTACGCCACGGAACTCGCGCCCAATCAGTTGCCGATCATTGGCGGGTAGACGCTTGACAACTTTACGATATGGCGTCTCGATGAAGCCATAAGGGTTAATCTGTCCATAGGTCGCAAGGTTGCCGATGAGACCAATGTTCGGACCTTCTGGCGTCTCGATGGGGCAGATACGACCATAGTGCGACTCGTGAACGTCACGCACATCGAAGCCTGCACGCTCACGCGAGAGACCACCAGGACCAAGTGCCGAGAGACGACGCTTGTGACCAATTTCTGCGAGAGCGTTCGTCTGGTCCATAAACTGCGATAACTGGCTACCACCGAAGAATTCTTTCATCGCGGCGACAACCGGACGAATGTTAATGAGTGCATTTGGTGTAGCCTGTCCAGGCTCCTGAATGCTCATGCGCTCCTTGACGACGCGCTCCATACG
>CAXUGH010000183.1:372-10519 GCA_964250365.1 uncultured Ktedonobacteraceae bacterium | reverse complement strand
GGCGCAACAACAAATACTTGCACTCTGTATTGACAGCGGTGCGCCGCACCTCGCGTGCCAGCCATGTACCGCCAATTTCCAGCCCATAATCTCTCGGCACAATCGTCAAATAGCGCGTCGAGCCAACAACCTTATCGGTCTCACGCTGCACAATGGCAAACGGCAGCTCTTTTCCCTGCTCCAAAGCCCCCAACGCATTCGACATCCATCCCTGCATCGCCTCCAACGAAAGCGAAGGATTATACGGCATAAACGACCAGATAGCGGAGTCCTGCGCCGCCTGAAACAGCCCCTCCAAGTGCCTAGTATGCAACGGCTCCAACCGCACGATATTGCCCGTTAGTGTGACGGGTTCCACGTTCATCATAAATATATGTTCCTCATTGCCCTATTTTATATATTGCTTTTTTCGTGCAAATACATATAGTTTCCTCTAACCCTAATAGTATTAGGATGTTCTAGTCCAAGCACCTGCTCGTAGATAGCTAACGCTCGCTGTATAAACGGCTCCCCTTGCTCAGACTTGCCTTGTGCATAGTAGAGTAATCCAAGATTGTTCAAACTCATTGCGGTATCAGGATGCATTGAAACTAACAGTACTTTCCTGTGGCCGCATATAGATAAGCCAGATTGTTCAGACTCCTTGCGATAAAAGGGTCCTCTACACCTAGCACTTGCTCTTGAATGGCTAATGCTCGCTGATACAGTGGCTCAGCTTGCTCAGGCTTACCTTGGTTGTCGTAGAGCATTGCCAGATTGTTTAGACTCGTTGCAGTGTTAGGATGCATTGGACCTAACTCATGTTCCTGAATGGCTAACGCTCGTTGCAGCAACAGTTCGGCTTGCTCACACTTGCCTTGTGCCTCATAGAGCATTGCTAGATTGTTCAGGCTCAATGCGGTATTGGGATGCATTGGACCTAGTACTTGCTCCCAAATCGCTAATGCTCGTTGCAGCAACGGTTCGGCTTGCTCAGACTTACCTTGTGCCTCATAAAGGATTGCTAGATTGTTCAGACTCCTTGCGGTTTCAGGATTCTCTAGACCTAACGTCTGCTCCTGAATGGCTAACGCTCGCTGGTAGAGCGGTTCGGCTTGCGAGTACTTGCCTTGAGCCTTGTAGAGATAGGCCAAATTGTATAGGCTCATTGCAGTATCGGGATGCTCTGCACCTAGCACTTGCTCCCGTATGGCTAACGCTCGTTGGCAAAGCGATTCGGCTTGTGCATAAAGTGCATGGTCATTTTCATAGCTAGCAACATCATCGAGCAATCTTACTGCTTCTGAGAACGTGTAGTTTTTCTCTATGACGATGGAGATACATGCTTGTGCATGGGCAAGGTAGCGTCTACACAATTCCCATGTCGAAACATCTACCTCTGGAAATGCTGCATAGACGACACGAATAGCTTGTTGTGCCCACTGTTGGTAGGTGTCTGCGTCCATCTCATCTTGAATGACGGCTTGTACAAGGCGATGAATGCTGATTTGCTCTGTCTCTGCATTACGCTCAATCAGCGAGAAGTGCAGCAATGTTTTGAGCGTCTTATTTAGTTCATGTGGTTTTCCTGCAAGCTGGCTTAATGATGCTGGCATGGAAGGAACTTCCTGCGTCAAGAGTTCTTCTGGAATGGCGTCGGCATCAAAAAACGCACAGAGCCGTAGGATGTCGGCGGCGGTTGGATGAGTTTGTTGTACAGAGGCAAACGAGAGGGAGAATGTGACCGTCACCGATTCGGGATGATCTTCAGCGCGTTCGCCACGTTCGGCAAGCAAGGCTTTTCTTTGTTGCTGATAGAGAGTGCGATATCTAGCTAGTGTCGTTTGCGTTTCTTCGATGTAGGCCCCTGCTTGATCGAGGGCAAGCGGCAAGGCTCCCAGTTCTTTGACCAGCGTTTCAGCCTCTCGCCGTTGCTCATCGGGAGTGTGCGTCAAGAGTTCGTTGGGTTCGACGATGTGAGCGCAACGGAGCAACAGGAGAACGGCATCATCCGTATTCATGGGCTTGACCTCGATGCTTTGTGCGATTTTTCCCGTCGTCTGAGCGCGTGAGGTTAGCAGAATATGTCCGGTACGATGTGGTGGGACAAACTCATTCACAACGTGTACATCATCGGCGTTATCGAGAATGAGAAGCCAATTGGTGTGTGTCGCAAGCCATTCTTTCACGGCTCGCATGATAAGCTCTGAATCTTGCTCGTCTTCGAGTGGAAGGTGCAGTTGGTGCGCGATGTCCGTATAGTCCAGAGTCAAGGTTTCACGCGTCGCCGCTCTCACCCATAGCACAGCTTGATACTTGTTCCGATAGGTATAGGCGTACTCAATCGCTATCTGTGTTTTCCCGATGCCGCCAAGTCCGTGAATTGCCTGTGGTTGTGTGAGGGCGGTTGCTTGAGTGGTAATCAGTCGGTCATGCAGCGTGTCGAGGATGTCTTCGCGGCCTGTAAAGAGCGGGTTGCGGAAATAGGGCACGGTGAAGAGAGGCGATGTTCCCTGCAATGACTGCCGTACCCATTGCTCATGCTCGGCTTTCATCTGATGCAGGTGTTCGACAGGGTAGGTGTGGGGTTGGTCGTCAATGACTTTATGATGGATATTGCAGAGCAAAATCAAGTTTTCATACTCGTCGCGTTGTTTTGATGAGAGAGGGGAGTCGCCGCGTGGGCCCTCCGGCTCCTTTGCAACGATATGGCACTCCTGTCCAACTAAGGACGCTGCATCCAAATCATTGCCATCCATGACCAGTTCTTTGTGGCAATCGGGGAAGGCGCACCGACTCGCCGCACGCCCCCAAAGCATCTTATGCGTTTTGGGAGAGACTTGCCGACGATTGGATGTAGACACGCAATTTCGCCCTTTCGCTACTGAACTGAGAGTTGAGGAAGCATGAGAACAAGATGTGTGGTTCTTGCCTACACTCTGTTTGGAAAGTAGTGTACATGGTATTTGTGGGTGCGTCAATATTAACGAGACGAACAGATGCAATGAACGAATATTGGTACACCGCTACGTGTAGGGGAGACCCTTGCGGTCTCCCTGCCTCCACGCGGCGATGTCTCCATATTATTTCGTTAATGTTCATTATCACGCTCCTACAATTCCTCAATCTCCGCGAACGGGCTTTTCTCCTATGGTAACACTTGCAGGTACATGCTCATGCATAATCGTCAAGCCATGATCGCGTCTCTCGACTCCCAACAAGCGTTGCCCCTTCGCAGTTGTGGAGGCAACTACCGTGATACGTTGATGCAACTCCGCGTCGTCTCGTGCATAGACCAACGAGAGATTGTCGCACAGATATCTTCCCCAGTCATCGCACCGCTCGAAGCGCAGCATGTACAATAGAAAACGCCCTGGCTCGGTTCCATTCTTTGCTTTCAGGATACGCAGCATCTCATCATCTACCACAATGTGTAACACAGCACTCGCAAGCCACGTCGCTTCGGGCAGAACGTCGAGCGCAAGCTGCGTCGCCTCCTCATTTTTCTGCATGCCAACCTCATAGGCAATCTCGTTATAGACAAGTACACTTCCATCGGGCAAGTGCAAGAATGCTGGTGTGCCCTCAACAAACATCTGCAATTCGGACGCGGAAAAGAGGGGTGAAGTTTGTGGCGTAACTGTTGTACGTTCGCCTCGTACAGAAATATGTGTTGCTGTCATTGTCCCCTCCTTCTCATTGTGCTGTAAAAAGGGCAGAAAGCTCACTATTTTTAAGATGTACGTCCTGCAAATCGTCAAAGCGTACTGTGTAGTGTGCATAGTGCGAGAGGGCGGCAAGAATACGTAGCGCAATCGAGAACTCGATACGCCGATTGCAGTCCATCAGGTACACAAACAAGAGATGAACCTGTGCCTGATTTGCAATTTCGTAGATGCTCACGTTGTAGCGTTGGCGGAACTGTCGAAAGGTGGGACGCCGCGTCCATAGTGTAGCGAGTGGTTGGATGGGTTGGTCGAAAATCATGATTGTTTCTCCCCTTCTGCCATCTCCGCAACCAGCTTGATGGCTTGCATCGGTCCAATTTCGCGTGCTAGTTCACTATGTAGCACAGCAATGTTCTCCATACGGGCATTGATAAAGTCGTGGCGAGCCGTACCAAAGGCAAGACCAACGAGACCGGATTGGGCGGCTTCGTATTCGGTAGCGATTTTGCTCATGAGGCGAGCTACTTCGCTTTTGTTTGTTGTTTCTGTCAAGTCGATACTCCTTTCAAGTGTTTGCTCTCTTCGCTTCTCTGATGATATACTCAAACTAGAAAAGATGGTTTGTTCGTATCACCTGTTCTGAACTTACCATGAGTATTTCTCCTGTAGAAAATATAACCTGAGTTGACTGTGAAGTACAGGACAGAAACCGCCGCTAAAGATGATATCGACATAAAGGACAGGGCAGAGTATGCAGAAACAGAAAACATCATTGTTACCGCTTATATTGAAAGAATATAGACGAACATATGATATCAAGCAGGAGCAGCTAGCAACAGAGTTACATATTGATGTGAGAACTCTTAGGCGGTATGAGAATGGAGAGACACCGCTCACAGATATTGAGGAGCTACACCGTATCGCAGACGTATTAGGTATTGAACCTGAGCAGTTAGGCATACTCCCACGCATCGAAACGCCTGAGCAAGTTGGTGCTGCCGTCGATAGGATATGGTCGCTTCTCAAGTCCGCTCGCTATCATCAAACGATAAGTATGATAGAGCCATTGTTACATGCAGCGACTAGTCTGGCGAAAGCTAATCCTGATGTGTCAATATTGCAGAGATTAGCTGAGGTGCAATATGTCGCTGGATATGTCCGTAACCATACAACCAGAGCGAACGAAACAAGCATCCCGTTAAAATATTATAGTGAATTAGAGCAAACAGCCAGAACTTTAGGTGATGATACACTCCTTACACTTGCCCTCTCATATGAAGGCGATATGTATCAAAGAGGTGGACGTGTGAGTACAGCTATTGATCACCTGGAAGCGTCAAGAGATACTACGACTGATGCAGATAGAGCATCCAAAGGAAATGCAATTCAGTTACTAGGGCGAGCATACTTTAAGGCTCGTAGATATGATGATTTCGATAGAGCGATGCATGAGGCAGAAGAGCTAGCTTCGGCAATATCGCAAGATACAACACAGGTTGAGCTATCTAGCAAAGCCAGTAGCACACGAGGACAATTTGGATTAGCTACTGTGTACGAAGAATGGGGAAAGTCGCTAGGGGTGATGGGTCATTTGAATGCTGCTATGGAATACCTGAACAAAGCAGAAGCACAATTTAGCCTTCATTGGACTCCTCAAAGGACAGAACTATTGTTGAGTAGTTCTAGGGCGATAGCACTTGTTCATGGTGGAGATATTGAAGAGGGACAGAAACAGGCTATCCGATGCGTGCAACTGTGTAAAAAGTATGGAAATGTTCGCACCCTTGAACGCATTTATAGTGTCAATCGGTACTTGGATGAGATGAGCTTAAAAGTTAGACATGCCAGCACAAACATACGTGAAGTGTTAGAAGGTCCGGTTGATTACTAGCATCATAATGCGACAAGGCATACGAAGTTACTTGGATAGCTTATTTTGAGAAAGGATACAGAGATGTTGGATGCAGAGCAAGGCGGACGCCTCTTTAGAACTGCTTGGGTTACGGGCGTTCACAAGTATTACCCAGGAACTCCGAAAGAGGGGTATGTGAAACCTTGGGAGCAGATGGATGAGTGGGAACAGCAGAGCGCGATAGCTGTGTATCAACAAGTATTTAGCTTTCTCTTTGCAGGTCTTCAAGACGGGCAAACAACAGCGTTGACGAGAGAGCAAGGAGGTCGCTTGATTCGTCTGGCATGGGTGGGACAAATCTACAAACATATTCCCAGTCCTAAGCCATCATATGTCGGTGATTGGGAAGAGATGCCAGCATGGGAACAGTTAGTCGATGCAGACATCTTTGTTACGATACAGGATTCTGTGCTTCAAGAAGCGATTCCACAGTGATGATGAACGATGGTGAGCAGAACGGATGGTGATGTAGAAGGGACGGATGCCCACATGGGGCGTCCATTTTTTTCATTTTGTACTTCTCGTAAGGAAAGTCCTCGACAAGTAGGAGCAGAAAACGGATGGCTAAACAGTATGATCAAATAATTCCAGCACTCCAAAGCTTTATCAAAGCACAGCCTCTTTTCTTTGTTGCAACAGCACCGCTCTCGGAACATGGGCATGTCAATCTTTCACCAAAGGGTTATGATACCTTTCGTATCCTCTCCTCAAAGCAAGTCGCCTACCTGGATTTAACAGGGAGCGGGAATGAGACCTCTGCACATCTTGCTGAAAATGGGCGGATTACTTTTATGTTCTGCGCTTTTCATGGGGCACCTCAAATTCTGCGTCTCTATGGAAAGGGAGAGACTATTCTGCCAAGCGCAGAGCGGTGGGATGAGCTGTTGACCCATTTCCCAAGCCATGCCGGTATACGACAAATTATTCTTGCTTCTATTCATCTGGTACAAACCTCATGCGGTTTTGCAGTACCTCTTATGGAACTTCAGAAGGATCGGGAAACGATGGCGCGTTGGGCAACCACAAAAGGGAAAGAGGGACTGGTAGAATATCGTGTTGCCAAAAATAGCAAGAGTCTGGATGGTCTTCCTACCCCCTTGGCACAGCAGTACGAGGAATGAGGAAGAACCAATTATAAATTGTCGAACATTCGCGCTATTTACTAATACCATAGCAAAGATACGCTATAATTTATAAAGACAATAGGCACGAGAAGGGAAAACATTTTCACGCAATGAAACGCAGTTTCCTGGCACGACTCCGTAGCAATGGCACATCCTATATTTTCAGCGCATTACTCTTGCTGGCTGGCATTCCTGCCTATCAGACCTTTGTGATGGCTCCGACGGGCTATAACAATGCGCTCATAGCAGCGAGTGCGGGACAGCAAACCGCGTACATTGTATGGATCGGGGGACACAATCTAACGTTTCTCATCTATCGCTTTTTGCTGCTGCTGGCCTTTGTGTTGCTCTTGAGCCTGCCCTTCTCGCTCTTCCGCATCATCGTAGCACAGGAAATCATGGGGCAGCAGGAACGCGAGGAGGAAGAGGCGTTGGCGGCAGAAGATGACGAGGAGGACGAAGACGACGAAATTGCTGAGGATGAGGAAGGCGTAGAAGATGATGAGGAGGACGACGAGGAAAGCGAAGATGAGACGCAAGGTATGCCAGCCTATGCGTGGCGCGGCAAAGGCTTTGCAGTAATTGCGGCATGGTCGGGTATGATTGGACTTGTGGTCTATCTTGTGGGCACGGTTGCAAGCACAGTGTACTTAACAAGCATTAGCAGCGGTGTAGCACCTAACGCCGCACTATCCAGTTCAAACATTCTGCTCATCAGCATATTAGCGATTCTCACCAACACGGTAGGTGTCGGTCTGCTTTCGATCTCGACACTTTTCTTTGGCGCAACTCTCGCGCGAGCAGGAAAGAGACTCTGGCCCAGCGCATGGGTCTACTTTGGCTATGCTGCGCTTGCGGTTGCCGCGCTTTTTAGTGGCAGCGCGGTAGGTGTTGCCAGCACACCCGCAACTGGACAAGCACCGTTGACGGCTCCCGCGATTCTTCTCTTCGCGCTGTGGGTTCTGTGGCTGGGGATTATGTTGGTACGGCTAAAGCCCGAACCGGTTGCAGCGGACGCATGAAAGTGTGCAGGTAGACCGCAAGGGTCTCCCCTACATGTAGGAGCAACAATCTCGCGCAATGAATTGCGCCCTCGGACGCGATACATCTGGTCCCTACGAAAACGTTCGGATTAGCATTGGTAGATTAGTAGAGTGTATCCTCTGGTAACACAAACAGCCTTCCAATCGTATCTCCAATGGAGACAGATTACATTTTGCACGTAAGCAGAAGAAAGGTGCAGTACATACATGACTACTCCATCCCAGCAAGGACAAGAGGCGGAGATGCTGCCGAAGAACACGCCACCGCGTTTTCGCAGACGCCCGATTAGAATGCCGGAGCAGGCGATGAGTCTTGACCCGTTTCCGTGGTATGTTATGATGCGCGAGACACGTCCCGTCTTCTATGATGAGGAGAATGAGTTGTGGAATGTGTTTCGTTACGAGGATACGCAGCGTATTTTGAACGATCCCGCTACGTTTTCGTCGGAGGTTGGGCAACGCATGATGACGGAGGAAGAGAGAAAGCAGATGACGGGCGAGCCGAGCATTCTCAATCTCGATCCGCCGCGTCACCGTCAACTACGCTCGCTCGTGACACAGGCATTCACGCCGCGTACCGTTGCGCGTTTGGAGCCGCGTATTACCTCGATTGTCGATAGCTATCTCAATAAAGCTGCTGTCACTGAACGCATAGATATCATCGCGGACCTCGCCTACCCGTTACCCGTAACGGTGATTGCGGAGTTGCTCGGTGTGCCGACGGAGGATCAGGAGAAGTTCAAGCACTGGTCTGATGCCGTTGTGAGTACGAACCGTGAGGCGGCGATGCAAGCGGGCAAAGAGATGGGGCAATACTTCAAACGTATCGCCGATATGAGACGTGCCGAGCCGAAAGAAGACTTGATTAGCGAACTAATCGCCGCTCAGGTCGATGGGCAGCACCTCACGGACGGCGAATTGATTAGCTTTTATACGTTGCTGCTGGTCGCGGGCAACGAGACGACCACAAACCTAATTGGCAACGCATTGTGGACATTTGCCGAACATCCCGAAACGATGGATATACTACGCACCAATCCTGCGCTTATGCCAACGGCGGTCGAGGAGGTGTTACGCTACCGTTCACCTGTGCAACGCCTCATTCGCATCACCACAAAAGAGACTACACTCGGTGGACATACGATTGAGACGGGTCAACTCGTCTCGCCCTGGCTCGGCTCCGCCAATCGAGACCCCGAACAATTTCCAAATCCAGAGACGTTCGACATTACACGCACACCCAATCGCCACGTCGCCTTCGGGCACGGCATTCACTTCTGCGTCGGTGCCCCCCTCTCGCGCTTGGAAGCTAAAATCGCCTTGACGATGCTGCTCAATCGCTTCAAGAACATTCGGCGCGATGAGAGTGTAGCCATGAAACGCATACCAGCCGCGTCCGCGTTTTTTGGACTACAGGCATTGCAGATGACATTCGAGAAGGTATAAATGTTGATGTGTCTCTTGCCGCCGATGGCGGCAAGAGACACATCAACATTTATACCTGTATCTACATTCCTGTCGGAATGCGTCTTATAGAGCAAAGGCATTGTATCTATCATTCTGAGGAGAAACACAGCTTATGCTAAAAGACAGAGTACGACAGGTTGTGAACGTTATCTCGACGCTTATTCCAATTATCATTGGTCAATTAGTGGGGTCTGGCGTCGCCAATGGTTCAAACCGCAATCCCGTTCTCATCACTCCTGCAGGCTATACGTTTTCGATATGGGGAGTAATTTTCGTTGCGACAATCGCGTTTGCAATTTACCAAGCACTGCCATCGCAACGCGAAAATCCGCGTTTTCGACGTATTGGCTACTGGTACACGCTAGGCAACCTATGCTGTGCCGCGTGGGACCTAGTTTTTCCACGTCAATGGATAGCATTGAGCGAGGTTATTATTCTGATAAGCCTCGTCGCGCTGGTTATGGCCTATATTCGAGCTGGTGTGGCACTTGAGAGTGTCTCCCGACTCGAACGCTGGCTTGCGGATGTGCCGCTTGGCATTTACGCAGCATGGGTTTCATTTGCGACGGTGGTCAATACAGCGGTCTTTCTCCGCAGTCTTGGCTGGAATGGTTTCGGCATCAACGCCACCGTGTGGGCTGGCATTATTCTAGTAATAGCAGCCTTGATTGTGAGTGCGGTTAGTATCGGAAGGCGTGATGTGGCTTATGCAGTGGTCGGCACATGGGCACTAATTGGTGTTGTCGTCGCCGATCTGCAAAAAGGCATTGCCAGCGTCGCCCTTGTCGCGGGCATATTAGCCGCTCTAACGTTGGTTGTCGCTATCGTCGTTGCCGTGCGCCGCACACCGCCACGCTCACCACAACTAAGCGGCGATATTCGCCTTGCACCAAGTGGTACAAGGTGAATATACAACTAATAATTGTTTGTTAATGTCGAAGCAATTTCAAGGAC
>CAXUGH010000183.1:0-362 GCA_964250365.1 uncultured Ktedonobacteraceae bacterium | reverse complement strand
TTAAATATCGATCAAAAAACCCGCCCCCCCTTACCCATCCGCGCCGGGCCCTTAATCCCACTGCTCGACCTTGAAATTGCTTCATTATTTTGCCGACCACACCAGTACCGTAAAATCCTGACTGGCGGAGGCAATTTTTGTGCCATCGGGCGACCATGCAATCTTCCAGATGAGGTCTTTCTGCCCTTGATGTTGATAGATGACCTGTCCAGTTGTGGCGTTCCAGATATGCACCTGCACATCATCGCCACCAGAGGCGACCTGTGTTCCATCGGGCGACCATGCCAACCCCGAAGCTGCACAAGTATGTCCTTATTATGTGAAAAGCGTCTTGAAGCATAAGGAGTCGTAGCCGAAGTAGT
>CAXUGH010000182.1:0-10529 GCA_964250365.1 uncultured Ktedonobacteraceae bacterium | reverse complement strand
CTCATCGCTATAGACACCGGCTCACCTGCATCGACAGGCGGGTTCTCTTGACACGATGTATAATAGCATAGCTCTTGCGACTTGTCAACACTTTTTTGATATCTTTTGAGGAAGATATAAAAATTCATCTTCTATGCACAGTTCTTACTGTGTAACACGTTGTGTTTATGAAAAAAGGTGATTTTCGGAGAGAATTGAGTGCAAGTATCCATGACAGCAGTTCTGCCTCTGTCATGGATACTTGCGCTCAATTCTCTCTCACTAGTAAAATGAGAGGAATAACATGAATACAAAAGGACAGAGAATATGACGGATTATGCTCAGGTGGAGACGTATGCGACATGCAACGAGCGAACATATGCAATGGTGGCCTCTCACTATCGGCTCGTGCTGGAACAACTTGGCTGTACCGATACGCAGGTGCTGCAATGGCTCGACGCGCTGCAATGGCCTTCTTCAGAGGAGGATGGCTTTGGTGATATCTATGCGGCTCCCTTTACGCTCACGCCCTTACGGGAAGAGAGGAATACTACATCCATATCCTGTGCGGGGCTTGAAGTGTCACTTTATATAGATGCTGCAATTCCCAGTATACAAGCTTTACCTACGTGGGTTGGCTTCAATTTGCTCTTCGAGACAGCAACGTTACGCACAGATGCTACCACTCCCTATTCTGTCGAGGCCGGTACTCTCATCTGGCAGATTGTACAGACGCAGGCAGGAGCATTTCGTGAGTTGGGTGCCTATTTCACAGATGAGTGGCAGGAAAATCAGGTGTGGCGAGCTATAACCGCACAGATAGGGAATCCGTGGGCATTTGATCTCGCCATCTTTCCGCGTTCACAAGCCGAATACTTTGCCGAAGTTCCAGCGGGTTTCAAGGGCACGGTGACGCCGCAAGGATTTGGTTTTGCACAGACCAATCGCTGGCAAAAATTGCCCTGGACATGGGAAGTAGGCTATCAAGCTGAGGGATAAACAAGGTTTTCAACTTCTAAGCATTCCCTAATGTTTGAAACGAATTAGTATGTTATGATAAGAAAGCTGAGTGGTTATATTGTAAGAAGGCACTTCGTACTCAAGAATGCATCTGTGTGTTAGGGTAGATGTGATGTATTTCTCTTTCTCGCTTCCTATTGCTTCAGACAAACAAACTCCAAAGGCATTCTAAGCAAATATTTATCTGGAGGTGATGACTATGGCACAACGTATTCTCGTTATTGATGACGAGGAAAGTATCTTAGAAGTGATACAGATTGTTTTGGAGGGAGAGGGATATGAGATTCAAACAAGTATGAATAGTTCTGTGCTACATTCACTTACCTCTTTGCCTGACCTCGTTTTACTCGATTTTCTGCTTGCGGGAGAAGATGGGCGTGTAGTATGCAGACGTATCAAGGCGGACCCGTATTTACAGCGTATTCCTGTTATCATGCTCTCGGCTCATTCGGATGCAAGTAAAGTAGCCGATACGAGTGGAGCCGATGCCTTCCTCGAAAAACCTTTCGATGTCGATGCTCTCATTGAGATTGTACAGAGATACACGCAGGGCGTACCGGTTTCTAATCAGGAATAAGTGTTTGCTCGACCGCATCCACCTTCGTAACCGATCTCATCAAGGCCATAAAATGGCACGTTCAAGTGCGTACACAATTGACGTGCAAGCGTTGTCTTGCCGCTCCCCGTTCCTCAGTGATGTGAATACGATGCATGAGTGTATTGCTCTTCATTTGTATTATGGTATTTCGTAGGGACCAGATGTATCGCGTCCGTGTGCGATTTATCGCGCGATATCACATTTGTCACGGCTTTTAAATCTACACGAATCTCGCTCAATAAATTGAGCAACGGACGCGATACATCTGGTCCCTACGAAATGCTATGATGCGAAGATTGACGTGTTACAGAAAATCTACCACCAGTTGTGTTGCCTTATCTACAATTCCAGGATCGCTCCCATCGAGCCATACAATGCGTTGATCACGGCGAAACCACGTTAGTTGACGACGCGTAAAGTCGTGGATGGCATATTTCAAGCGTTCCACCATTTGTGCTTCGCTCTCGTATTCGCTGCGTATCCAGCGGGCGATGAAGCGGTACTCTAGCCCCAGTGCCTCTAGCCGTTCGTGTGAAACCCCAGCAGCGAGCAGGTCGCGCACCTCTTGCACCATACCCTGTCGCATACGCTCGTCCACACGCGCGTCGATACGTCGGTACAATACCTCACGAGGCCATTGAATGCCTAAGAGGAGGCTATGATAAAGAGGATGAGCAATACCGCGCTGCTCTGAAAATGGTTTGCCGGTGGTAATGCACACCTCTAATGCGCGAATGACACGACGCGGATTGTTACGGTCAATAGTGGTGAAACTAGCAGGGTCGCGCTGTTCGAGTTCTTGTAAGAGGTCCGAGAGGCGACGTTGTTCGAGTTCCGCACGTAGCTCTGGTTGTGGCGGTACCTGTGGCATATCGAGATTATCGACAACAGCCTGGATATAATGGGGTGAGCCGCCGACGAGAAAAGGGATGTGGGAGCGTGATAGGATAGCATCAATCGCGGCAATAGCATCATGTTGAAACTGCGATACGGTATACGTTTCGTCCAGTTCCGCCACATCTAAAAGAAAGTGTGGTATCGACGCCTGCTCCTCTGCCGAGACTTTCGCCGTGCCAATATCGAGGCCGCGATACACCTGACGTGAATCGGCGGAGACGATTTCGCCGGAGAAGCGTTGCGCGAGCGTAATGCCTAATGAACTCTTGCCGGATGCAGTGGGACCGAGTACGACAATCAGTGGGGGCTTCTGCTGCGTCATGGTGTTTTTTGTTGTCCGTGGCGCAGCAATTGATCGATACGTAGCACCAGAGCAACACAGACCGCGATACCGAGCAGAATGCCAAAGGGTGTGAAGCAACCTAGCGCGAAGCCCGATGTCAACGCAAAACCGAGAACACCACCCACTACGACCGCTGCACCGATTACTACTTTGCGCTGGTGATGCAGTGCCCAACCCACGCCATCGAGGATATAATCGCTCAATTTAGGTGTTGTGCCTAAAGTCGCGCCTATTGCGGTGATAAATAACAAGGTGCTAAATTGCAGGGCGGGTGGACTATTATGTATGCCAAATTGCCAGATGATTTCGACAATAGCGAGTAGGGCTAACGCACTACCCATGCCTGTGCAGGCACGATTGATAAGGTCGTGAATACTCCATGTACGCTTCCAGTAGACAATCAGTGAGCCAAGCGTTGCTGCTGGTACTAGCATAATGAGCAGTAGAATGAACCAGGGACTCGGCGGTAACACAGCATGTACGAGCGGCGTCAAGAGCGTGTAGCAGAGGCTCGCAACCATGAACGAAGAGACAAAGGCGAAAATATACTGCATCCATGTACGCTGTGCTTTCGTCGCAAAAAGCGGATCCCAGCCTGATGAGGTTGCATTACCTGTACTTTGTAGCGTTGTTGGGCTACCATATTTTACCTTATACTCGTTGTCACGAGAGGTAGCGGTTTGGGGTAAACCCGTCGGGACTACGTTAATCTTTGGTTGCGTCGAAACCTGGATCGCCTGCACCTGCCCTGAGCTAATGGCGCGTCCCTTGCCTGTGATGGGAAGTCCACTCATTGAACCCATTGTCAAATCGTCCTCATCCTCGTCATCATCGAGGTCTGCGCCTATTGTTTTTCCACTGTGCCGTTCGTTAGCAGATAGGCCGAAGCTGAGAACATTGGCCTCGACGCTCACCTCGATATCCTGTTCTTCGTCTTCGGGCGAGATCAGAATGGTACCAGCATAACGCGTCGAGCCACGGAGTTGAGAGCTATTGATACGAACATTGACGCGCGTACTCATGCCATCGAAAATAACCTGATCGGGCACAATCCACGGCTCAGTCGCGCGAATGACGCCTCGAACGTGAGTTCCTTGATTACCCGTCACAGAAAGAGTAAGTGGAGCGGAAACTCCCTTATACACCTCGCCGAAGTCGAGGTTGCGCGGCTGCACCTGCACATTCGAGCGTGGTGCGCGAGAGAACCAGCCGCGACTCGGAGTAGTAGGCGGGACAACAGTACCCGACGTCGTGTTGCGCTTTGGGGGCACAACAGGACGAATACGCGCGTTAGGTCCCATTACGGCTCGTAGAAATTGCTCGACGGCTTCCTGTGGGTCGTCAACTGTTGCACGAAGCTGGCGTGCGACACGCGCAAGGCTGTCCTCACCCAGTTCACGTAACCACGACTCGATCTCACCAGCTGCGAGATAGTCGGATGCCTCTTCGGGATGACGGGCACAGAGGTCCGCGAGTTCCTGTGGCGTTGTTGCCTGTTCACCGTTATCAAAGACAAAGGTGCCTACACCGAGCAAGGCACGGCGGAAGGCAGCAACGGTAGTGTAACGGTCTTCTGGCTCAAGTGCCGTTGCCTTTTCGAGTGCGCGTGCCACGCTCGGCGAGATGCGCGGATTGGTTGCACGCACATCCTTCAAGCCAAACCCTGTCTCGGACAGCGTGTTAGTCATAAGCTGAAAGATCGTCATTGCCAGCGAATAAATATCGGCTCGCTCGTCCGTTTGTGCCCTGCCATATTGCTCTGGTGGTGCGAAACCAGGAGTACCAAGCAATTGTGTATCCTGTGCGCTAGCTGAACGAAAGAAGCGTGCGATACCAAAGTCGATCAGCTTGATACGTCCAGTACGCATCAGCATGATATTGCCAGGCTTCATATCGCGGAAAATGATGGATGGATTCTGACTATGTAGATACTCCAATACATCGCAAAGTTGACGCGCCCACCCAAGCACGCGACGTTCGGGAAACGGACCGTTGTTACGCTCAAGCATATCTTCAAGCGTGGAGCCATCCACGTACTCCATCACCATGAAGTAACGCTGGTTCTCGGTGAAGAAGCCCGAAAATGAGGGCAAATTCGGATGGTTTAAGCCCCAGAGCATCTTGGCCTCATCCTTAAAGTTCTGGATAGCCTGTTGTCGCTCATCTGGCGGCACCATCGAGAGGCTCATCTCTTTGACCGCACATATTGTTTGCCGCTTCAGGTCTCGAGCTTTGTAGACCGCTCCCATTCCCCCTTGCCCAATTGTCCCCATGAGCATATAGCGTTTGTGGAGCAGAGTGCGACCAAGTTGGCCTGTTTGTGTGTTCGGTTGCCCGCTTAGCTGACTGATGACGACCCCCCAAATATCTCTTCTATAGCAAGTATATGCTGTCTATGTGCGTGTTTCAGTATAACATAAGGTCTATAGTACATACTACCTATTTGGAACTCGTGTTCGGAATTTTCTGGGATACCCGCAAAACATACATTGAATAACGGCCCTCCCTCTATAGACGTAGAAGCCGCTCACTTTATAAAACGGATGAATAGAAGAATACTCGCATAGGATATTGCAAAAGCAGAAAGAGCAGTGATGCTCTTTCTTCAATATATACGTTTGTCGCTTGCGTTTAGTGGCAAATTACCAGGGAATGGGTTTGCGCTGCTGAAAGAAACTTCCTGTGAGTCCATCGTCGGGCAATGTCGCTAGCCAGACAGGGGTATCAGCACCCTCTTGCACCGTTGTCGGAGCATATGAGCCGCCCATAGAGGTTTGTACCCAGCCAGGACATGCAGCGTTCACCAGAATGTTCGTTTCCCGCAACTCGGTTGCAAGCAGAACGGTAAGCGCATTCAAGCTCGTTTTCGATAGGCAATAGGCAGGCCATGTACCCCTTCGCTCTCCCAATTCCGTAAACGAACCGAGACTAGCCGATATATTGACGATGCGTCCATAGCCATTACGCTTCATAAGCGGAAGAAACGCCTTACATAGACGCCATGCGCCAAATAAGTTTGTCTCCAGCGTATCTTTCACAATAGCTATATCCATCGTGCCAGGATGCTGGTCTCTATCAATGAGAATGCCAGCGTTATTCACGAGGATATCGAGTCTGCCAAACTCGTTTTCAACAACTTGTGCCAGCCTTGCCACGCTTGCATCATCCGTCACATCAAGCTGCTGAGCAACGACAGATTGACCCGCCATATCTAGTTTTTGCACAGCTTCCAGTGCCTGTTGCATAGTCCGCGCGGTAAGAATAACGATGATGTTTTGTGCTGCAAGTTGTTTGACGATCTCGAAGCCGATGCCGCGATGGGAGCCGGTTACGAGGGCGATTTGGGGTGTGTTGGGCATGATTGTTTGTCCATTTCTCATATGATTGGGAGACGTTCTTCAATTCCTTGTTAATATACTGGATCGCTCACAGGGCGTTATGAATAAAGGCCCCTACAATTCGTTAATACTAAGAACGTGTGTGAGATTGAACCCTGTAGGGGCCTTTATTCATAACGCCCTCGCACCCATTGACCGTCTTCTCGTTCAATTGATGACACACTGACACATATTAAGCAATTCTACCCCAAACGCTTGCGCGACCAAAGTCTCTATCGCCTCCTCTTTCTCTGCTTGTTCCTGAGCAGAGAGTGAGGAGAATATCAGTTCTTGCACGAGTGCGATGATACTTCGACTACTCTGCGATGATGGATCGGGTAATGGATATTTCTCGACGTATTGAGTAAGATAGCGTCTTCGACCTGCGTAGAGTTTGTTGTTAAAGGCTAGATCATGATAGCGTGTCATGAGGCGCGAATTGGCAACTCCTGCTATAAGAAAAAGTATTTCAGGGTATTGATTAGTATTTGGTGTAATCCAATAGCAATTGCCATCAACTATACATCCCTGTGCATCGTAAAAGAATTTTGGTTCAGGGCTGATATCAGGAAATACGAGTTTGGGTTGCTGCCACGCCAACGGCTGTTGTGGTACCCAGATTTCGTACCACTTGCGCCCAGCTTTCAACACATAGGTTCTGCTTGCTAAACGAGCATAGTGCTTAGTAAGATATTGCGCTGCTTTAGGATATTGAAGTAGGTCAATAGCTACACGTTTTTCATGTTTCATGGTGTGGGTATACAATACCTGACGTAGCGGTACATTCTCTACTTGCGGTTGCCAACGGTGAGCGTTTTCTTGTGACAGAAGCCGATGGAGTACCTTTTCCTCTGGTTGAAGTTCTTGTGGTAATTGCGCCCAATCCTCTCTGATAAAAACTTCATCAGCAGTGGTCTTGATACCAACGCGCACCTTTGCTACATCACAGATACGTGCTGTGGCATGTGTTGTAATCGTTTTTAGCCATTCGTCTTCATCCGTTGTCGTCATATTCCAAGGATCATCGGACGAAGTAGGAAGAGCAAGCGTGCCGTGTGCAACTGTAAAGTGTTGCCCTGCAATATTATAATCGCGGCTCTGACCGTCTTCTAACGCTGTATAGACGGAGTGTTTTGTCTCTTCCTGTATTGGTATTCCTACTTTTGTATTTTCATAGATGCGTACAAATGTTGCAGAATTTTGTGATGTTGGTTTACTAGTTACATTGTGAAGCTTTTTTTTACCAATGAAAATAGCGGGCAGAACGGCAGCCTCGAACAGTTTGGTATCGCCCAAATCAATAATTTCGATAATATCGTATTCACGCGCCAAAAACGCACGAACAGCAGAACCCCCTTGCGTTGTCAAGAAGCGATTAGAGGTTATCACGCCAAGCACACCGCCAGGACGTAGTTGATGCGTCATAGCAATAAGAAATGCATGATAGAGGTCAACACGCCCACTTAGACCAAATATATTCGCTAATGCCTGTGCTTTTGCCGCTCCAAGCACTTGTGTTCGTACATAGGGAGGGTTAGCAATAATAATGTCTACAGGCTCTATTGACGTATCTTGTTTCGAGGTATCACAAAACAATGAATGTTGAATGATAGCATTTTCATAAATATCTAAAAAATCATTCTGATGGAATATAACTTGCTTTGTAGAGGTACTGAGAAGTCGTACACGAGCGGTTTCTATTGCCTCTCCATTGGTCTCAACACCTATGAGTGTTGTTTTATCAAGTGTGGATTGTGGAAGTGTCTCGGCAAAGGCGAGCAGTAATTCGCCATCTCCACATGACGGATCAAGAACATTTATAGTATCTATTCTATCTATAGAAAGTGTTTTGATAATGCGACGAGCTACAAAGCACGCCAACTCATGAGGTGTAAAGTGTACTCCTTGGGCTTTCTGCGCGGTTATTTGTTTCATGACATATACTACCGTCCCTTGCTACAGGCTTTTTTTATTGTAACGTATGAGTGAACGTTCCGTCCCTATTATAAGACAATTCGGATTTACTGGTAAGCTGGATTTGTTATGCTTACGTTTTATAGTATAAGTGTATAGAATAGCAATAGGAGGTAGCGTATGGCTCGCTTCAGACCTACATAAAAAATTGAGCTGTCAAACTTTGTTTGACAGCCCAATGAGTAACAACGTAGCAATATCACGCACGTTCGCGGATACTGGCCTTCGCCTGTGGATGCGTCACTGGTCCCACAAGGACAAAGCCAACAATGGCTGCAATGATTCCTGTTACGAGGTGCAGAATATGATCGCCAGCGTTCATGTGAGTCAGACCCAGGAACAGACCGTGATCGTGAACGTAATACGATCCAGCTGGGAAGTAGAGTGCTGGTATGAGTGCCAATAAGCCTATCAGAATGTAGACCACACCAAAGACTTGGTTGAAAACGCGGAATCGCTCAGTAAAAGCAGCAACGATACCAATCAGCCCTGTGAGAATATAAAAGATGCTGTGGAACAGGTCGCCATCAAAGATGCCAAGAATGGCACGCACACCTGTACTGTTTTCAGGTGGCGTCACAAGACCAATCAGACCGAGAAGCAGAAAAATGATACCGAGGACAAGTGCGGTAACGCGGTTTATTGACCAGTTAGACATAGTTGAGTCCCTCCAATATGATATGATTGACAAATCGAAAATTTGATTTGTCCTTGTAGCTATGGTACGTTTGTAGCGCAAAAAGAGAGACAAAACTCCATGACAACCTATGTATCGCTATTTCGCGCCATCAACGTTGGTGGGCGCAAGGTGGGAATGAAAGACCTCAAGGAGATGCACGAAGCTCTGGGCTTCAGGGATGTCACGCATTATATACAGAGCGGCAACGTGGTGTTTACTAGCGATGATGGAGATGTGCAACATATTCAGCAACGTATCGAAGAGAGCTTTGAGCAAAAATTTGGCTTTGCTACCGCAGGTATCATTCGTAACTCAAACGAGTTAAGAGAAATTATTGAGAAGAATCCGTTTCGCAATCAGCCCAACAAAGAGTCGAAATGGATTGTAGTGATGTTTCTTGCAGAGTATGCCGATGCGATGGCACAGGAAGTCTTACATGCAATGTATGCTGGGCCAGAGGAAATCTTCGTACTTGGTCAAGAGGTTTATATCTACTACCCAGATGGCATTGGAAACTCCAAACTTACGAATAGTTTGCTTGAGAAGAAGCTGAAAACGGTCGGCACGGCACGAAATTTGAATACCGTTCTCAAGTTGCAGGAAATGATGCAATCATAATTTTGAGTAACACACAATCTCTCCCTCCACTTACCGCCATTGGCGGTAAGTGGAGGGAGAGATTGTGTGTTACGTATTCACTCATCTTATTACGATAGTGTCATGGGACTTTTGGCAAGAGAAGCATAAGAAAGCAAAAAAATACGAGAAATTACACATTGACATGTATTTATTTCAGTGAGATGACCAGGATATACATTCTCGCTCTACATAAAGAAAATTATTGCTTATGAAAAAACGCCTGGAAGTCTTGCTTCTGTCTCTATGTCTTATGAGTACAAATCGGTATCAGGTGAAAGGACACAAATGTCATGTTTCGAGTCAAAAGAGTATTTGGGGGAAGAACATTGCTAGGGGCTTTTATTGCTGTCGGAGCTATTGCTCTGCTATTTGGGAGTTATCTTGTAGGTGCTTCTATAGGGCACGCGCAATCAACAAGTAATCAGAATACTATCCGTGCATCAGTTGCAGGGAGCAACCGCACTTCTCAGAGTACTGCATCCACTCCGACAACCGTTCCAACAGCACCAAGCAACACGATAGTCGTAGTGGTCACGCCAACAACCGTTCCCACTGCACCAAGCAATACGGTAGTTGTGGCAAGCACGCCAACGGTATCAACGACAACAAATACTCCGCCGCCAACCAACACGCCAACAGCCACGCCAGTAGATACGGGTACTAGTAGCATGGATCAGCTTCCTGCAAATCTGTCCTATGCATGTGACCGCGTGGAATACCTGGGCGGGAAATGGCCTGTTCATCTCTATGTTGGAGGTTGTCTGGTCAACGAAATCAACCAGTACAGTTGGGCAATTGACTCAATCAAAAATGTGCTGAATTCGACAGTCTGCACGGTGAATCAAGTCTGCGTTATCGCAGTTGATGTGACGGCATATTTCCTCCACAACGAGATTCATCACATGGTGGCTGAATCGAACAAATGCGGTGGAAATGGCATCTATGTGCATGTGTTCGGCGCTTTCTTCCGTACACATCCAGTCTGTTAATTCCTACTTTTAAGAGGGATAATGCTAGTGGGGA
>CAXUGH010000181.1:3411-10684 GCA_964250365.1 uncultured Ktedonobacteraceae bacterium | reverse complement strand
AGCGGCTTGGAACATAGGAAAATTGACCATATAAGGTGTGTTAGGAAGGCAGTTTATACTGAATTTAGGAACAAAGAAATACATCACTTCCAATTCGCGGGTTGCCTGTCGAGGATCTATTTGTTATGATTACTCAGCCTCTACAATCTATCTATACACTGACAACTACAAAACTTCCTGTATTACAACACGTGAAGGCGAAACTGCAAACAATCAACAAACATCTCCTCATCGCGCTCGCCTTAGCGTTCACGTATCATGGCGTGCTGCTGCTCTCAGGCGACTTCAAGCACACCTATGATGCGCTGATTCACGTTTTCTTTGCCGACCACTACTATCGCTACTGGTGGGATCCATGGGAGTATCGCTGGTATACGGGTTTTACTATGACGAGTTATCCACCGGGGTCGCAACAGAGCATTGCGCTGGTGGCACATCTGTTTGGGGGTGATTTGCTTAGTGCATTTGTGGTAGTGCAACTCTTCGCCATTCTAAACATAACATTCGGCGTGTATCGCTTCTCTAAAGTATGGGTGTGCGAAGAGGCGGCTGGTTACGCGTCACTCTTAGTTGTGTTTTGCTCAAGCATCACGGAGACAGTGCATGTCTTCGGGCAGTTGCCGACGACATTCTCGATAGGTTTTCTTTTACATGCACTGGCATATAGCTATATGTGGTTGGACGAGGGCAAGAAGAAATATCTCTTTAGCGCGTGGGCATTCAATGCAGCAACGACGGCGGGTCATCATGTAACAACACTGTTTGGAGCCATCTTCTTTGTGCTACCTGTGGTGGGGCTGGCAATCGTGCAGAAGTTTCGCCAACCATTAGCGGATGAGTCGGGACAGCGACCAGTTCGGATTACACGCAAGAATTTTCGCGCCGTTGTCGTGAGGCGCATACGACGTATATTGCCCGTAAGCACGCGAGCGGCGATTTATCTGGTGGGAATGGTAGCGGCTCTGATTATTGTTGTCTTGCCGTACTGGTTGTATAGCAGGTCGGACCCTATTGTACAGGTGCCGATTCCGCATGCGTCACGCGACAATTTTCTGGTCGATACCAGCGCGGGTCTCGTGTTCTGGCTCGTACCCTATGGCCTGTCGGTTCTCACCTTTCCCTATGTCTTCTATAAAGCGTATAGTACGAAGGCGTGGCCTCTTGCGCTTTCGTACTCGATGTTGGTGTTACTGGGTACTGGTGGTACAACGCCGCTACCGCATCTGATTCTGCGTAATTCGTTCAACATTCTGACGCTTGACCGTTTCACCTTCTGGGCCACCATTCTTCAACTGCCCATTCTCGGCGAATTTGTGGTGAGTATGTTGCATGGCGGTCTAGCGAAGTATTTGCGCGAGCAGTTTGGTAAAATTACATGGCGCGGTACACAAATTGTGCTGTTAGTTTCCTATCTGGGAATCTCTATCTGGGTCGCCAATCTGACGCAATTTCGTCAATTTCAGCCTGCCTCAATCAACTTCCAGCCGATTGTCAATTTTCTCAACAAGGACCAGCATTCGCGCTGGCGTTACATTACGCTCGGTTTCGGCGATCAGATGTCCCTGCTTTCATCTGAGACGACAGCTACCTCGGTTGATGGTGACTATAACTCGGCACGCCAACTGCCTGAGCTGAATACGTCGCCTGTCGAACGTCTGGAAGGGTCGAAGTATGCAGGCATTCCTGGCATTGGCTCACTACAGCAAATACTGGCGATTCCAGAGAAATACAATCTGAAATATATTTTTTCCAATGACCAGTTCTACGATCCGCTCTTGTTTTTCTCAGGGTGGCATCGTCTGCAACGTTTGGAAAACGGCATTATGGTGTGGGAACGTGCCGACATTCCGCCGCTACCAGCAGTGTTGCCGCGCCGAGATATTCCCGTCTTTCAGAGTGTGATGTGGGGTACGGTACCAATGACCTCGATTTTCGCCGCAATTCTAGCAATCAGCGCGAATTTCTGGGTACCCCTACTACGCAAGTTACTCAATTTTCTGGGAGTAATCCGCTTTGTACGACGAGTACGGCGGACTACGCGAAGAGTACTCCTTCATAGGTTTCTGCCTCTAAAGAATATAGGCAAGTTGAGTCGAAGAATCGCAGATGGTATGCATGAGCGTCTACTGCGCTGGTCACAGTTACCGCCAGAGAATAACGAGTTTGAGCAGAGAAGCCAACGCTGGCAGTTGTGGCGCAACTGGATCGCGGATATCAAGAGAATGAAGCCCGCGCCACCAAGTGCCCAACAGCTACGTACAGCGGCATTGTGCATTTTGCTCGCCTCTTCGCTGGCCTATAGTATCTTTTCGCTGACACAGCAAAAAAACAATCCGGTGACGCTTGTGCAGAACTACTACGATGACCTCGACTTTCGTCGCTATGGCAATGCCTATGCTCGCCTCGATCCGCTGACGCGTCCGAGCATAGACCAGTATCTGTTGCAGCTATCGGTCGTCAACGGGCTGGTTGCATCCTATGGGAAGTTGGACTCGGTGTATGTGCATATCGTCAAAAGCACAGGCGATCATATACAGATGCGCGTCAATGCCCTCTGGATCACGGCTCTGGAACTCTACCCGACAACAGACTACCTCTCGATGGTTAAGCGACAGGGAACGTGGTACATTATTCCTTCGAGTGCTGATATCACGGTGCCGCCCGACAAATTTCTGCGTAATCCTGTCGTCGCCTTTCACTCGCAAGGTCGCTCCGTCGTCACAACGGGAACAACCGCTTTTGGCGACGTACTGGATCGTCCCGTGCTACAAATTCTTTCATCACGACTCGTCAAGACGGGCGGCACGTACAGCGTTGTCGGTGAACTCATCAATACCGACGTGTATCCAGCGGATGTCACCGTAACCGCCATACTCTACGACAAATATCACAACATGCTCTCTACGTACAACGCGCAGGAAGGCATGATTCACGCCCTCTTACCCAAGGAGACGACGCCGTTTCGCATCGATTTTGAGGGCGTCGCAGGCACAGGCTTGATCGATGCAGCAACGCTGATGGGCGAGTTCAAGCCAGGATTGAAGACGCCGCTCAACCTTAAAGCCCCCATCGCATCCTTCGAGGTCTATGCAAAAGCCGTAGTCACGAACTACGACCTGGACCGAGGTGTGGGGGCAAACAATGTATCCGTCACATCCGAGGCTGATGGCAAGCTACACCTCGTCGGCATGCTCTACAATACCAGCACAGTCGAGGCCACCGTGCCCCATTTGCTCGTGACCTATTACAACGCACAACATCAGGTCATGTGGGTAGACAACTACTATATCGAGCAAGCATCCGAGCCAGAAAAGAGCGAAAGCTTCGATGTTGTCATCACACCTGCGAACACGGTGCAGACGATTATCAACTCAGGAAATGTCTATACGAATATTCTCAGTCTGCATCACGCGTTCCAGGTTTCGCTGTTGCCCTGGCCCGAACGTTATGCCGCACCAAGCGGTGCTGGCTATAGTTCGTTGCGGCTGTCTATCAATTATCTTGTGGGGGTGGTGTGATGAGGATAACAGGCATGTCGAACCAGGGTTCCCTCTTAATATTGTTAGCTCTGATCCTCATCGCCACAAGTTTTATCCTCGTGAGTCGTGAAACAAAAGTGTCAATTCCTCCTCCATTTCAAGGCGTGGTGCCTGTGCATGGGGCAACAACAATTACGGCAGGGAATACGGCGATTATTACGGTTGGTCCTGTTGCAGTACAGGATGGAGTCGAGGCGACATTGATCGCGGAGGGAAGCTATGGCATACGCGTGTATCAGGCGAAGTTGCATTCTGGCGAGACACAGTTTGTCTTGAGGGGAACGGATACACAGCAATCGGGGGTAGTGCATTTGACGGCGGTGGTGGGGCAAGGACAGGGAACGGCACATATGCTCATTCAGCCTGCGGCTCCTGTTGAGCCGCTTACGCCATTGGTTGGAGCAAAGGCGATTGTTGCCGATGCCGACCATTGGAGCATGACGGTACTCGTACCCTTCGACGCATATGGCAATCCGGTGATGGAGGGGACAAGAGTCGAGGTGCTGGTGATGCATCCGGGGAATCGGCTGGAGACAAAATTTCTGGAGGTACAGCACCTGCTGGCATGGACACGCGTCTTTAGCGGTACAAAGGCGGGACGTACAACGATTGTGGCACGCATAGGGCAGGTGCATGGTTTCGAGGGCACGCTGCTAGAGGTTGCGGGCTGGCCCGTGCCCTTTGATATTTCCGCCGACCCACAACCGCTGCCAGCAAACGGAAATTTGCTTACGACGCTCCACACGGCAACCATTGTGGATGCATTCGGCAATCCCATGCCCGACGGCACGGAGATTACGTTCGTTGTACGTGCGCCCGACGGCTCATATAGCACTATCCCTGCCTACACCATTGACGGACAGGCGCAAGTGGCAATGCAAGCACCACTTCTTCCTGGCGATTATCAAGTGCAAGCGACGGTACTGGGAGTCACCAGTCACCCGACTCTAGTACACTTCACGGCTGGTCCTGTCATCAATGCATTTCCAGTTTCGCTACAAAAAGATGCTATAAACAACGGGTATCGTTTACAGGCCGGTCCTATGCTTGGCTCGTTAGGGCAATACATTCCCGATAGTACTCCGATACGCTTTGTCGTCGCCAATGCCAGTGGACAGAGCCAGGAATTGGACAGCATCTCCGATGCTGGCTACGCTAGTGTAGAATTGCTGGCGGGACAGTTTCCAGCCGGAAATTACACGGTGCGGGTAATCGTCGGTTCAGAGCAGGTGACGCAGAGAATTCGGTTGGGATGAGAACATGCCTAAGCATATTGTAAAACGTATTCTCTGGGCACTCATCCTGCTACTCTTTCTCGGTGGAGTTTGGGAGTTATTTACTGGTATTGATGCCCTGACGTTGTACTACCAACAGGACAAAGATCCCGGCTCCGCCCTCAACATCGTACCAAATGTGCCGCCAGACCTTGACGTACAACTAGACTGGCAGAGCGATGATGCCGATACGGGACGACAGATGGAGCCTGTAACGCGCACGGATATTCAGTCTGCCTATCTACGTGCATGGCTTCAATGGAACATCTCGCTGCTGAAAAATCAGCCGTATGGACTAGAAACCTACTTTGTCGGTCCCGCCCTTGCAGATGTCGATGGTGAGGTCAAAGCGGTCGCGGCAAAAGGTTGGTTGATAGAGCAGGCGGACATGACACATACGCTGCAAATGCACTTTTACGCCGCCGATGGCTCCGTCGTCTCTTTTACAGACAGCAACGTAACGATGGTACAGATCGTTCACAATAAAAGCGGCGGCGTGGTTTATGTGGGTGAGACGAAGGCGGTCTATCAGGTAGTGATGTTCCTGTCGGATGGAAACTGGCGCGTGCGCCACTGGGTGCAGGACAGCAACCAGGACCTCAATACAGTGACGACACCTCCTTCAACTCCTGCTAATTTTGTAGGAAGAAGTCCGAATAGCACAACTCTCACACTCAACAAACAGCCGTATTTGGTGGCAGGCATCAACTATTATCCAAAAGATACGCCATGGAATCGCTTTTGGAGCCGCTATAACCCTGTTCAAATCGACAAAGATTTCGGCGTCATATCTCGGCTCGGCTTAAACACGATTCGTATCTTTGTGCCCTTCGACCAGTTCGACGGCTCAAAACTTGGTGATAATCCTGGGCTACAGCCGACGCCCACGATTACAGCGACAAACAAGGACACATTCGTAAAGGACCCGATGGGAGAACTGAGTGACTTGCTCACCCGTGCCGCGTCTCACAACCTGCATGTGGTTGTTACGCTGTTCGACTTTCGCTCCGATTACACACTGCTACACTGGCCTTCGGCTGATCGGCAGCTTGAAACGCTGCTTACACACTTTCAAAACAATCCAACTATTCTGGCCTGGGACTTGAAAAACGAGCCAGACCAGGACTATCATGCAGCCGGTCAATATCTCGTCAATGCATGGCTAACGCATATCGCATTTCTGGCGCGTCACTACGACCCGCATCACCTGCTCACGATTGGCTGGGCAACACCACAGGCGGCGCAGACGCACATTCCACTCGTTGATTTCGTATCATTCCACTATTATGCACCCGTCCAGAATTTAGCGAAGGCATATGATGCTCTACGCGCCGCACAACCGCACATGCCGATTGTATTAGGTGAGTTTGGGCTACCAACATGGAATAGCGTATTCTTTCCCAATGGACATACAGAGGCGGAGCAGACAGTATATTATGCCACGACACTGCGTTTCCTGAGAAATAGCGGTAGCGCAGGCTATCTAGCATGGACGCTCTACGATTTCAGCTACGTACCCTCGAACGTCGCAGGTGCCCTTCCCTGGCAAACGGGTCCACAAAAGGCGATGGGGGTCATCGCCAGCAATGGCAAGCCCAAACGAGCGGCGCAACTGCTCGCACCCAACGCAAATTTGAATGTACCCTCAGTCCCCGTATGGCAACAATTCGTCAAGCCATTCTGGATCATGGTTGCAGGCGTAGGCGTTCTGATCATTATTGGGTTGATATATATGATGAAACGGCGGCGTTGATCTGTCGTGACCGATGAAGGGGAAGTAGTCTTTTGCTTCCATATTCGAGAACAATTTCGCTAGCAAAAAATGTTGTATCTCTACGTGACAGGTTAGAGAGAGCTATGGTAAGTTTTTGGCGAAAGTGTAGGTTCTATGAGTACATCCCATCATTACAGTACAAAAAATTATGCATTTGGGCTGCTGCTATTGACGTTGCGGGAAAAAGCAGGGTTGACGCAGACAGCGGTAGCAGGGTTGATAGGAGTGAGTGAAAAAGCGGTCTACAACTGGGAGGCTGGCAGTGATTATCCAACTGGAAGTAATCTCAAAAAGCTTATTGAAATATACTTATATAGAAATGTTTTTACAGAGGGAAATGAACGCGAAGAGGCACAGGCAGTATGGCAACAGGTATCACTACACGCTCCACGCCGCAAAGCGATCTTCGACGATGAATGGTTCGCTCATGTGCTACATCAACACAAAATGGAGGAGCAGCGATTTACGAAGGACGACTTAGACATACCTCGCCAAACAGCAGAAAACGGAAAAGGTGCTGTCGATTGGGACTCATCGCCCGATGTCTCTTTCTTTTGTGGACGGAGCAATGAATTAAGCGACCTGTCGCGTTGGATTCTCCAGGATCGCTGTCGCGTTGTGACCTTGTTAGGCATGGGTGGTATCGGGAAGACGACGTTAGCAACCAAGCTGGCTCAGCAGATAAG
>CAXUGH010000181.1:1869-3311 GCA_964250365.1 uncultured Ktedonobacteraceae bacterium | reverse complement strand
GAAGGCTATGAGGGCTATGAGATGTTTTTCGAGCGGCTTGCCGAGAGCAGACATCAAAGTTGCATCTTGATGACGAGCCGTGAGAAATTGAAAATAACGGGTCCATTAGAAAGTCTCTCTTCGCCTGTACGCTCTTTACGAATTCAGGGTCTGAACCAGCAAGAGAGCCAGCAACTCCTGCAAGAAAGAACAATGCATGGGAACGATGCTGCATGGAAAAGCGTAGTACAGGCATACGCGGGCAATCCACTCGCGCTAAAAATGGTCTCCGAAATCATCTCCGACCTGTTTCATGGTGACATTTCGCGTTTTTTACAGCAAGGCGAGATATACTTTCATGGCATTCGGCATCTTTTAGATGTGCAGCTTGAACGGCTTTCTCCGCTAGAACATGACTTGCTTTACTGGCTTGCAATTGAACGCGACTCGGTGTCCATCGAGGTGCTGCGGTTAAACATTGTACACGATGTCCACGAGGGCAAGCTGGTCGAGGCTTTACACGCCCTCTATCGGCGTTCGTTGTTAGAACGGGGTGAGCAAGGAGGCAGTTTTGCCTTGCAGCCAGTGGTGCTGGAATATGTCACCGAGCGGCTGGTAAAACAGGTCAGTCAAGAGATCGAAGAGGGCAATTTTCACCTGTTAGGGAAGTACGCGCTCATGCAGGCACAGGCCAAAGAGTACATTCGCGCGAGTCAAGTTCGCCTCATTATGCAGCCTCTTGTCGCACGTCTACTCCGAAGAATTGGGAACAAGGAAGAGGTCGAACAGCGTCTACTTCGTTTGGTCGAGCGAATGAGGGAAATGTCACGCATTGAACATGGATATGGTGGTGGCAACCTTCTCAACATACTCGCATCCGTCAAGGGCAATGTGCGCGGAGCCGACTTCTCAGCACTGGCAATTCGGGGAGCATACCTACAGGGTATCGAGGCGCAAGACATGAATCTCTCTCATGCTAGTATTGGGCACTCTGTGTTCACGGAGACATTCGGCAGCATTACCTCTGTCGCCTTGAGTCCCGATGGGCAATACATGGCGGCGGGAAGTTTCAACGGCGAGATTCGTGTATGGCAAGTGAATAGCATGAAACCGCTCTACAGCTTTACCGAACATTATGGCTGGGTATGGTCGATAGCGTTTAGTCCCGATGGGACACTGCTCGCCAGTGGCAGTAATGACCGCACGATTAAGCTGTGGGACGTGAGTAAGGCTGAGAGTCAAGGCTGCATAAACACGCTTGAGGGGCATACGCACTGGGTCAAAGCGGTGGCGTTTAGTCCTGATGGCTTAACGCTCGCCAGCGGCAGCAACGATTGCACTATTAAACTATGGAGTGCTGCATCAGGACAGCAACTTGTATCGTTAGAAGGGCATAGCGGCTCCGTGTCTTCAATCGCGTTCAGTCCTGATGGCTCTCTTCTCGCCAGTGGTAGCGAAGACTC
>CAXUGH010000181.1:0-1769 GCA_964250365.1 uncultured Ktedonobacteraceae bacterium | reverse complement strand
CTTCAATCGCGTTCAGTCCTGATGGCTCTCTTCTCGCCAGTGGTAGCGAAGACTCCTCCATCAAGTTGTGGGATGTGGAGAATCGAACAGGAAACTTCTTGCCGACGACGTTATATGGGCATACAGAGAGCGTAGAGGCAGTAGCTTTCAGTCCTGATGGTGCCCTTCTCGCCAGTGGTAGCGAAGACTCATTCATCAAGCTGTGGAATGTGCAGACAGGACAATGTACTCAGACGTTACAAGGGCATAGTGGACACGTACTAACCGTTGCATTTGCACCGCACGGCGACATGTTGGCGAGTGGAGGTGCGGACCGGAACGGCAAATTGTGGGACGTACAGACAGGACAATGTTGTAGGACTCTGCAAGGGCATGGTGGTACGGTCTGGTCGGTCGCGTTTCATCCTGATGGTAAAGAACTGGTGACAGGTGGAGACGACCAGACACTGCGCCAATGGCAAGTCAAGACGGGCGTATGTCTAAGAACCTTGCATGGCTATACAGGAATGCTGCTCTCGGTCTCCTTCTGCCACAACAGCACACTTTTGCTTAGCGGTGGCGAGGATGCATGTGTCAGGGTATGGGATATTGAGACAGGAAATTGCATTAATGTTCTACGAGGGCACGAGGGCCGCATCTGGTCGGTCGCGTGTAGTCCTACGAGTTCGACGATAGCAAGTGCGGGTCATGATCGCACAATTCGGCTCTGGGATAACAAAAGTGGGCGTTGTCTGCATATTCTGCATGGTCATACCGGTATCATCTGGTCGGTGACATTTAGTCCAGACGGAACACTGCTCGCAAGCGGAAGTGATGATGGCACAATCAAGCTCTGGGACATTGAAAGCGGAACGTGTCTTGCGACACTACACGATCACAAGCACTGGGTGTGGTCAGTGGCGTTCAACCCCGATGGCTCACGGCTCGCCAGTGGCAGCGTTGATCGCACAATCAAAGTGTGGGATGTGACAAGTGGAGATTGCATTGCAACTCTGCGCGGACATACTGAAGGAGTAAGTGCCGTCGCCTTTCACCCTCATGGCAACATGCTTATTAGTGGTAGTTACGATCAAACGATCAAGTTCTGGCAACTCGATACAGGAAATTGCTTACACACGTTGCATGATGACTCTGCTGCAATTGTTTCACTTACTTGTAATAGCGCAGGTACTACGCTCTTGTATGGTGGAAACGACTCTAGCTTAAAACTGTGGGATATAAGCGGGGAAGCCCAGGAGTACACGCTCCAAAAAGTCTTGTCGGGACACTCAGGAGTCGTCGTTTCTGTAGGCATCAGTCCAGACGAAATGAGCATTGCCAGTAGTGGCGAGGATGGCACGCTCAAACTCTGGTCGTTTGCAAAGGGCTGGCTGCTCAAAACGTTGCGCGTTGACCGCCCCTATGAACGCATGAACATTCATAATGTTAGTGGTATAACACCAGCACAACAACAGACGTTACGCGTGCTAGGAGCAGGATAGGAACCAGGGTGCCCGCAAGGGGACGCTTTCAACAGGAGGTTTTTCAACAAGAATGGTTTCTGCAACAGGCAAGGGGACGCCCTGGTTCCCGTTGATTCGTTACATTAACGCCTATGGGTGTCGTCCCCTCCTTGTCCACGAAACGGAAGCAAATCCACCTCACTCGAAGAGAAAAGCAGCAGTAACTAGAAGGAATGAAGCCTCCTCTCTCATGTACACTTGCAGTGTGCATTCGCACATTCGTCAATGATTGTTATCTTTCATTTCGTAAAAGGAGGCTCATTCATG
>CAXUGH010000180.1:0-10689 GCA_964250365.1 uncultured Ktedonobacteraceae bacterium | reverse complement strand
TAGAGCATGGGACTCATAAGCCCAGTGTCACAGGTTCGATCCCTGTCGCCACTACCCAAATTTGCAAGAAAGCAGTTGGAATTTCCTCTCGCAGAGAGGAAATTCCAACTGCTTTCTTGCAGAAATATTCAGAGGGTTAGTATGTGTCGGAGTTCTCGGCAACCTTCCTCAGCTTCTTGTTGTACTGAGGCGGAATGTTCGCCATCTCCTCCTCGCTCACCTTCTCGAAGAGGTCGCACACGTTTATGCCGAGGGCGTCCGCTATCTTTTCCAGCGTCGAGAGGTTTACGTCTTTGTAGGGGTTGTGGTATATCTGCTGAATAGTGTCGTATGACACATCCGAAAGTCTCGACAACTTCGACATACTAATCTTCTTGGCATTCGCCATCTCTTTTACCTTTAATCGCAGCATCGCTTCTGTCCCCCCAAGTTTTTGTAGCACCATTGTAACAGGGATGGAGACGCTTGCTAACTGATAGCGAAACCTCTATACTTCCCTCTATAGACTTATTCAACTCAAGTTGCAACCTCTTGATTGCTCCATAAATGATACATTACAAACTCGGACATGACAAGTTATCCACATAACTGTAGGGAATATGTGGATAACTCGTTGGAATTGTGGATAATCGCGCAAAATTGCGGCTTAGCCTATCCTCTGGGCTTGGCTTACTGGTATTATCCGCGCTATGCCGTTGTCCAGGCGTAGCAGTATCGCGCGACTCTGAATACCGGATGGAAAGACCCGCTCATACGAAAAAAAATACTCTATTGTACCCGTTGCCCCCTCATGTTCACCTCCACTTACCCTTACCCGCGCACCAAGTACAAGCGCAAAATCCTGTTGGATAGGCTGCTGTCGATCCCTCTGTATCTCTTCTGGCGCGAATGAAATAAGAAGTTCAGGCAAGACTCCCCAACGTGGAGAGGTAATGCCTGAGAGTAAAACTATCGCACCTTGATGCTGTTGCAACTCCGTCATAACCGAGTTGTCCATAATGCCAGCACCCAAACCCTCCGTACACATAACCGTGAGTTGTGGCAAATTTGCCTGTGCATGTTCAATGTCGATATCGTTAAAAATCTGAATCAGGTCGGCGTTAAGAAAGCCCTCGAAATCTTTTGCTGAAATGCTACCCGCAACGACGCCAACGACTCCTGCAAGCAATGCCTGTCGCAACATAGCAAAGGTGAGCGTTCCCGGTACAACAAGAATCGCCCCCGGCGGCAGTTGCTGATTCTGTGTATCCTCCTGCACAATCTGCAAGACGCCCGCGACCTGATGACCGGCTCCAACTTCGCCGTGTACCAGTGCGGCAGTGCCTTCGATGACGACGCCACCGCGTTGCGTCACATCCACCACGCGTCCGTACATACCAGCAGGAACCACCTCATCTCGCGTGGCGGTGCTACCCGTTACTCGCGGCTCTACGCGTTGAAGAGGCTGATCCGGTCGAAGGTCTTGTCCCGCATAGACGAGCGGCACGACCCGCGTCAACACACCATTTTTATAGCTACCAGGCCACCGCTCACGCCGCACTCCTGTCTGTCGAACGACAGACTCCCCAGGCTGATAGACCATCTCAACGCTCCCCTACGCTCCTATTGCTTGCATCCATTGCAAGAGGCGTGCCTGCCGCTCTGCCTCGTCTGTAGGCAACGTAAATGGGCGTCCGCGAGCGTCGATGATAAGACCGACCAGTCCACCGTCGATCTCTTCTGCCGCTCGCGCGCGTTCTCCTGGTCCGAGTCCCACGTCTACCGTTGGGGCAGGGAATAGCGTGAGCATAGCCTGCTCGTTAGCACGTAGCGGAATAACCTCAATGCTACCAGTCATGACTTCGACATTTTGTTTGCGTCCGTTGTTATACTCCACGCCCACTGTAATAGCGACCTGTCCGGGTTGAAGTTGACCATAGGGCACGACGCAGGTACCGAGTCGATGCGTTACCGCGTCGTTCTCGTTGACCTGTACGGCGGTGATAGGAGCTATCGTTGCCACCGCTCCAAGCTGTGAGATGAGCATTGTCTTATCCAGCACCAACGATGTAACGCCGCGTGGTTGAAGTGCGTCTAGCAGCATCAGTGCCACCTGCCCGTATTTTGGTGCATGAGCAAGAACACCGCCCGTTGCCAGGATTAAATCAGCGTCGGACTCCTCGGCTGCGTTCTTACGTGCCATCTCGACCGTCAAAATCATTGCCTCACGTGCGAATGCGTGACTAATCTGCAATTCACGAACGCTCGTTGGCAATGCCTGTGGATGCAGCATGCGATTCATCACAAACTGGCGTAGTTCATCCTCTGAAATCGAGAACGGCAACCAGCGTGCGACTCGTTGTATGCCAGCTTGTTGTAGGATCGTGCCCAACCCCGATGCAACTCCGACTCCTGCATTCACATTTGGCACAAACTCGCCCTGCTCACCTGCAAGCATGACTGTTGTCGTAGCACCGCCAACATCAATCGCTGTCACGTTCATCGCGTAGTGTTGTGCCAGGAAGCGCACGAGGCTACTCAGTGAGGTAGCGGTCGCTACCGGCTCAGCACTTGCCCACTCTTGTAGACGCGCATAGCCAGGAATGCGCTGCATCACGTTGCGCTCATGCAACGTGCCCACCGCAATGCTAATTGAGCCAAGTTGTGCCTGTGAGACGAGCGAATCGACGCGCGTTACATCCGCGACGCCATAGAGCATGCGGCGTACCGCTTCGACGTATTGAGGGGCACCTGCATAGAGAACAGCGCACTGAGCGTCGTTGCCATCTGGCCTACTCTCTCGCTGTCCTTCACGATCCTTCGCGGCATTGACCAGCAGTTGGCATGCCTCTTGTAGAGGAATAGGACCAGCAGGACCATCAGACATACCTACAATCAGGGCGGCATGCGGTTTAATCTCGCGCATATAGCTCAATTGGCGTTCCCATTCCAGGGCGAGTTGTTCTGGTGTCCAGTTCCCATTATTTTGTGTCTGAGTCGCTGCTCCCACTGAGACAGGCGTAGCCGATGACGCGGCTACAAAAGAGGGTGATGGAATGGCATGTGTCTCAGCGTAAAGTCCTGACACCGCCTGTTCTGCCAGTGCCTCCAAGGTTGCGTTGACCGCGCCCAGGATAACCAGTTGTATAGGACCGCCTGCGCTGGTTGTTGCGATAAATGCATCAACTCCATCGCCGCTCTCTTCCTCCGGCGTAACGAGCTGCCCATCGGAGAGAAACTGGCGTCCTGTAATCTGCTCAATTTGAGTAATTGCTTCGCGCACGCCCTGTGTAATGTCGCTCTGCGGCGGCTGAGCCGTTGTTGCTGCCTCGCCTCGTGCCATGAGGCGATACTGACCTTCGACCAGGCCGAAAAGCGAAACTTTGGTGAAGACCGAGCCGCAGTCTGCAACCAGTAATGAATTAGCAGAAGCCATATTTTGTTGTTGTGCCTGTGTGCCTGGGATATCCTGCCCCTGCTCTCCCTCTGGCATATACATCTTCTCTATCCTTTTGCTTGTGTCCAATTTCTACTGGCGGAAGAAGAAGTTGCGTATAGCCTCGAAGAGTCCACCCTTCTTCGCCGTCTTCTCACTCGTGTTTTGTGCAGGTTGTGACTGGCTTACGCCCTGTGAGGGCATCGCATTAGGCGTTCCCCCATACATACCTGAGTTGGGATAGCCCATTGGCTGTCCATAGTTCTGCGAATTCTGCAAATTTGTCGAATTACGTTGCGCCTCAGGCATCTGTTGGGGAGGCATCATAGAACTCTGTGCGTTAAAGGCAGAGGGCTGTTGTTGCTGTGGGTATTGCGGAGCATTCGATGCGACGCCGAGCATAGAAGCGAAAACATTTGCCGCAACCTCACTACCCTCGTTCGTTCCAGCTTCACCGCGTGGGCGACTGGGAACGCGTACATTATCGACGCGTGGTGGCACACCATAACCGGTATAGCCTTGTTGCTCGCCCATCTGCCCCTGTGGTTGAGACTCCGCTGCTGAACGTAGCCATGAGGGAAGCGAGTTCATGTCGATGAGCGATCCCGAAGAGAGTGTACCCCCTGGTCCCTGCTGAGTCGGTGCGACATTATTTCCCATTGGCGAAGCAGGAGGAGGATAACCTTGCCCCTGTGGTGCTGATGGCATTTGCCAGGACTGCGACGACCCGCCCTGCTGAGGAGATTGCCAGGGCTGTCCATAGCCTCCCTGCTGTGTTGGAGGCTGTTGCGGTGCCTGCCATGCAGAGGATTGCGGTTGTGCTGGCGCATTTTGTGCCTGCCCTTCGCGCATCCAGGAAGGCATTGAGTTCATATCAAGCAACGAAGAGGCCGAGAAGCCTCTCTGCTCCTGAAAGCCAGGATTTGGTGATGTTGGAGACTGTTGCGCGAATGGCGCGGCATTTTGCCCACTGTCGGATTGCATCCAATTTGGTAGCGAATTTGGATCAATGAGTTGTTGAGCCGAGAAACCCTGCATAGGTGCCTGTGGCGTTTGCTGCTGAGGTAGGGGTGACGATGGCTGACTTTGCGCCTGTGCCGTCTTCATCCATTCGGGCATAAATTCAGGCTGTAGTAGGCTTGATGCAGAAATATTCTGCGGCTGACCCTGTTGCTTTTCTGGTTGCTGCATCCAGGAAGGCAGCGAGTTCTCGTCAATCAGCGAATTCGCGGAAATATTCCTGCCCTGCATGAAGGTTTCGTCGGTATTGGGAGCAGACGAGGATGCGGGACGCATAGCAGGATAAGGGTTAGAACTCTTATCGGCGGGTCTATCAGATTGCATCCAGCTTGGCACCTTGCCCTCCTCTACCATGTCTTCCCGTGAAAAGTTCTTGGGAGGCGCCGCCGGATGATCAACGGCACGTAGCGACTCTAACCACGCAGGCAGTACTGGCTGGTCTTGTAATATATTTGTTCGTGGAGACGGACTTGGCTCGCTTCTGGCTCCTGATGCAGGCAAGACAGCCATACAATTCAGACAGTTTGTTCTATTATCAGGATTCGTCGTCCCACAATTTGTACACCTAATCACGTTTGTTCCTCGCTTTCGCCGATTCTCGACTTCTAGCAGATATTCTATATAAGACTGCCTGGGCGAACAGTCTGGATTGCTGAGAGTGTATCATTCTTTTTTCAGCTTGACAACAGCACTACCTACACGATAAAACTTGTTGATATGATACAATATGGGCAATGGAGATTGCCCAAAAGTACTATTTGCTTAGGAGTTATCCATGAATGAGCAGAGTCGGGATACCACCCAGCACAAGAGACTCCCATCTACCTTGCGTCTCACACTTCCCCTTCCCCCTGGCATCAATGAGCAGTATGCCACAGTGGATGGACACCGCGTTAGTACGGTGGTTGCACGCCGCTTTAAGCAGCAGGTGCGGGATATCTTTCGCACGCTTGAACGTCAAGGCGTTGTGCATGACGAACTGCGCGAATTCTTTCGCCAGGGCTACCTCGCCCTCTCTCTCGATTTCTACTTCGCCACACCTCTCAAGCGCGACCTCGATGGCGGTCTCAAAATCACCCAAGATGCTATCTGTGATTCGCTTGGACTCAACGACAACCGCGTCGTAGACATTCACCTGAGCAAGCACATAGATCCCCTCCATCCACATCTCGATGTAGAGATAGAGGCGATTGGCGATTGGCAGTTTGACCAGGAATACATCTTACTTAGCTGAACGTTATCGCTTGCATATCTGACGTATCCTCTTTAAGATAAAACTATTATTCGCAACGTTCTGTAACAAATTATACAGAACTTTTATAAGGATTTAATCTATGTCCCGTACAACGACGTTGCCACCCTCACAACATAGGGTACGACGTACTTTGCTCGGTTTCCTTCTCAGTAGTAGTATTGGGTTGCTTGCTTATCGAAGGCACTCGCTCAATCGTAGTGGTGTGGTGGGCACAGTTATTACAGGAACAACTACAGTTGGCCTGGGTGGGTGGTCATGGGGTTTATCGCTTATTTTCTTTTTCGTAACATCCAGTCTGCTCTCGCATTATCGGAAACGCGATAAGGCCGCCATTGCCGAAGATAAATTCAGTAAAGGCTCTGAGCGCGATATCTGGCAGGTCGCAGCTAACGGAGGCGTGGGCACGCTCCTGGCTCTCGGCTATGGACTCAGTACCTCGCCTACTGTCCGCGATGCGTGTGAGGCGGGCTATATTGGTGCGTTTGCTACTGCGAACGCCGATACATGGGCGACGGAGATAGGCACGCTGAACAGGCAACCACCGCGTCTCATTACCACAGGCAAAATCACGACTCCTGGCACCTCTGGCGGCATTACCCCGCTTGGCACAAGTGTCGCGGCTCTTGGAGCGACCGCTCTAGGGCTTTTTTATGCTCTAATGCAAAGGCAACGCTATCTCTCGTTCTCGCTTATCGCCCTTCTCAGCGGCTTAGCGGGTAGTCTCTTTGACAGCTTTCTCGGTGCGACGGTGCAAGTAATGTACTACTGCCCCACTTGCAACAAGGAGACGGAGCGTCCTCTTCACAACTGCGGCACATCAACAACATTCATGCGCGGCGTTCCTTGGATAAACAATGACACAGTGAATTTCCTGGCAACTCTCTTCGGCGCACTTGTCGCCATGCTCACCAACTGGGTAATGCATCTCCTATAACATATAATTTTCCGCACTTTTGTCCCCATACATGGGGACAAAAGTGCGGAAAATTATATATCTCCATGACTTTTGGTATGTCATTCTCCCGAAAATTGACGTGACTCGTTTACTTTAGTAGACTCACCCAAAAGCATTCAATTTTATTGTCAAATGTAGCGTAGTTATGAGGTAGGCCAATGCCACAGTTCCGTTCTCTTTCCTCGTTTGAGCGCGACGCAGTAGTCGCTACGAAGGAAGAGCAGTTACCAGAAGCATCCTTTGCTTCCCCAGCATCAACTACATCAACATTCGTGCCCGCGCAGCGCACAGAACGACTTACACCGTATCCGTTCAATAATGCTGGTGTTGCTCAATTCAACGTTAACAATACTGCACAACGCCAGGTTATTACCGATGCAATAACTCCGGTTTCACAGCCGTTAGATATACGTACAACGCAATCACTGGTCATGGCGTTACAAAGCACCACTAGTCTTACACCTAAAAAGACGGACGCGCTCGTCATTATTCCAGGTAGCAACAAACGCACTCGCCTTCTGCCGGAGGCACAGGCAACGCAGATGCCCGTTCGCCGTATGCGAAGGCGCGTCAAACACGGTATCGCTCTTGGCACCATTCTCTTCGTAATGATTCTGACCATGCTGACGCTTGCCCCACTCGATGGTGGACAAGGCACCTTCCATATTTTCGGTGGCGTGATAAAGTGGGCGAATACGCAGCAACAGGACTGGAACATTCTCGCTCATACTGATACAACAGGACAAAATACTACAATCACTCCTCCTATCGCAACCGTCGCAGGTAATCCACCCAGCATCACACTACCCACAAGTCAATACGTAGCGATAGCACGTCAGGATGCCATCAATGCTGGTATTCCACCCGACTATTTTGTGCGCCAGATTTACGCCGAGAGCGGCTTCGATCCTAACGCTGCTTCAGGCGCAGGAGCCGTCGGCATCGCCCAGTTCGAGCCAAGCACCGCCGCTGGACTCGGCATCAATCCCTACGACCCCATTCAAGCTCTCAGTGGTGCCGCACGCCTGATGGCCTCTTACGCCATACAATACAATGGTAATTATGCCGAGGCACTTGCCGCCTACAACGCTGGCAGTGGTAGCGTCGCTAACGCAATTAGAAACTGCGGTGCGGGCTGGCTAAGTTGCGAACCAGCCGAGACACAAAACTACATCTACAAGATTATGGGTATCTAAGAATAAAACCTGTAGAAGACAAGAACATTCCGCCCTCGTTCCCCTTTATAATGGGGACGAGGGCGGAACAATTTCAAGTAGGAAAGCAGCAGGTATAGAAAAGTAGTACCTCGTGCCGAACTTGTACAAGCCCGTGTTCGCATCGTAGTAGCCACTCGCGTACTGCCAGGGATTGGTGATGGTCTCGTTCTTGTTCAGGCTGTTGCCATAGGGATCGTAATAGTAGCTGTTCTTGACATTGCCGCTGCTATCGACCACTTTCAAGACGGAGCTGAGGTCGTCCGTCAGGTAGTAGTAGTTGTCATTAGTTGAACGCGTACTAACTTGCACATCGCGTTAATTACAAAGGTCAAAATTTTAACAGTAGTCCAAATGTACTCACTATTGCTTTTGAAAAGAAGTATATGTTATTTTGTGGTATAAGAAATTTGGGTAAATTAAGCAGAGCAACTCTCTATAAGAGACAAATATGTATACATGTTTTTAGAAAGGCACAATCTTTAATGCAACCAAAAGGTACGAAACCGATAGAGGCATGTCCAAATTGCGGTGCAGATAGTCAGTATAGAATATGGGAAAAAGTCAAAGGTGTTCATGGTCCAATCTCTGTTGCTTCGGATGTTCACCAAATCATAGGTTCACCAATAACTGCTCTTGTATGCAAAAGATGTGGTTATGTACAATTGTTTGTTAGCCCTCAAGATTTTTACAAGAGCTAAAAGTCAAATTTAAGTGATAAGACATGTATCTTTCTTTTACACTTGATAATTTCAAGTCAATTTTCATTCACATAATTCATTTATTATAATAAAAATTACTTACCGTAGGTATTTTGGCTTATTTTTAATTGTATACATAATCCATCGAAAAAGAAATACAAGACAAGGAACGCCAAACAAAATCCAAGTAGCTATCAATATAATACTCTGGATCTTGTCAGAGAATTTCGTTGCTACACCAAATTGTGCAAAAATTATAAATGCACCAAATAAGAGTGCAAGACCGAGAAGTATTGAAGGTTGCTTATGCCATACCACATCTTGTTCTTGATTCTTGCTTATTTGTTCGAGTCCTATGAAGATGTCGTGGAGTCCTACTATCAATATGAAAGTAGATAAAGTATAAGGAATGCTGCGGAAAGAATGATCAAGGATAGTAGTACCAACTGTAACGATTGCCGTTATAATAAGTCCTACTAGTAAAATTTTCTGTATTGTGGAATAAGAAGTATTCATTTATAATTTCCTCTCGCTTTTAGATACAAGACACTCTGCTACTCCTGCTAATAATTAGCTCAGTTAAATTTCTCCATATTTCTTATCCTTGAAGAAGTCTTTCCGAAAATGCTTTTCATACAATTTACATTAAAATAAATGGAAAATGCTAAATCCTTATGAACTATGAAGAGTTTTTGTTTTTCACTTTTGTACCTTTTTCAAGAATGGAAGCGAAGAATGATGTGACTTTATTCTTCACCTTTTTAGGTCGTGGATAAATCAATCGGTGTTATAGAAAGATATTCACGACTAGAATTAATACTAAGCTGATAACGCAAACTATAACTTTTTGAGGATTGACCACGAATTCTGCAGCTCTGCAAGTCGAACCTTGCTTTAAGAGAGGGTTGAGCTAATCTAAACATTAGGAAATGACTCTCTTGGACGAATCATGGTCGCTCTTGCTGTTAGCGTTCGGCGATTTCTGGTCAACCCTCAATGAGTTATAGTTTTTCAAGTAAATGTACTTGTGTACGTCGTGTTGCCTCTCAACTACGATTTACAATAGTACCAGATGGCATATACTGCTCCTATGGCAAATAAAATGATTGCCACAAGTACAACTACTCCAACGAAAAGGGTACCAATAGTCGTTAAAGCTGCAATAAGTGGGGCAGCACTTTCTGATGCAAAGGTAAGCCACCCTCCTAGAATAGGCAGTAACCATTGAACTGTTTGTATAGCACTAAGAACACCCAGCACTATGGCACTTAGAGCTGCTGCACACCAAGGACTTGGACTTCTCCCACTCGGATCGACCTGCATATTCGGCTCGTCGTCTGCGTACACATACGGATTCGCCGATGGCTGAGGGTCCTTCTGCGTCCACCGTCCCGTTTGCGGATCGTAGTACCTCGTGCCGAACTTGTACAAGCCCGTGTTGGCATCGAAGTAGCCACTGGCATACTGCCAGGGGTTGCTCACGGTCTCGTTTTTGTTGAGGCTGTTGCCGTAAGGGTCGTAGTAGTAGCTGTTCTTGACGTTGCCGCTGCTATCGACCACTTTGAGAACCGAGCCGAGGTCGTCTATCAGGTAGTAGTAGGTGCCGCTCGTTGTCCTTTCGTTGACAAGTTGTCCTTGATTGGTACGAGTGTAATACGTGGCAGACGAGCTTCCCGCTCCATCGACACTCAGCCCGAGCGAACTGTAGATGGCACTGGCTCCATTGTACTGTACACGGTCGGTCTGATCCAAACCACTGTAGGTGTAGCTGTCGTTGCTACTGCCTGTGCTGATGCCTGTGATCTGGTTCTTTTCGTTGATGCTGAAGGTGCGTCCGGCTCCTGTCACCTGGTTGCCGTTGCCGTCGTAGGTGTAGTTCGTGGTCGTGCCGTTGACCACGCTGCTCGTCAGTTCGTCGGCGGCGTTGTAGCTGTAGGTCGTGGTGATGCCGTGACTGGTCGCGGAGGTGCGATTGCCTGCACCATCGTAGCCATAGCTCGTACTGGTGCCTCGCAGTCCCGATGCTCCCGTCAAGCGGTTGAGGGCATCGTAGGTATAGCCATAGATGTAGTTAAGCGAGGTGTCATCGTTGTAGGTCGCTCGCGTCTTGAGCGTCTTGGTGTACGTGT
>CAXUGH010000179.1:0-10885 GCA_964250365.1 uncultured Ktedonobacteraceae bacterium | reverse complement strand
TTGTCATGAACGATACAGGCCCATATGCACAACAGTTTTATCAGTCAATGGCAGGGGCGCACTCGTTTCGTCTGCAAAAAGCAAATGCGGACGACGCTACGAGTCTCATTGAGGCCGGACGTATTGTCGCGGTTGTAACCATTCCGCCCAACTTCGATACCCAAATCAAGAATAACCAACCTGTGACGGTGGATGTGCGTATCAACAATCTCAACACCGACTTCACCAACGATATTCGTCGCGCCGTGCCGCTCTCGATTACCTCGTTCTATGCGAAAGCATTTCCCAATGTCGTGACCGTCGTGCCACAGGAGCAGGATCAATATCAGCAAGATACGGACTACATTCCGTACCTGACCGTCTCAATTCTCGTTATCGCGCTAGTTGTCGGTGGACTGCTGCAATCAGGCACCTCGGCGGCGCGTGAATGGGAGAACTCGACGATGAAGGAATTATTGCTCTCACCCGCGAGCCGTTGGGCGGTCGTTACAGGAAAAATGCTTGGTGCGCTTGTAATGAGCCTTGCCTCCGTTGTAGTTGTGCTTGCCGTTCTTATATTCATTATCGGCGTCCATCCGCTTCACTGGGGAGCCGTGATTGGCTTTACGCTCCTCACACTTGCCATCTTTATCGCGCTTGGGACGTTGCTGGGAACACTGCTCAAACAGCGACAGGCATTCACAGGGCTGGCATTTGGTACGGCAATTCCACTTTTCTTTATCAGTGGAGCCTTCGGACCAATCTCGTTCAATGTTCCTATTGTGCAATGGATCGCGCAAATCTTTCCCGTCTACTACGCAATTGTGTTACAGCAGTATGCCTTTCACGGTTTCGCCCTGAATACCTATGGTGTGACGGGAAACACGTTGATTTTGTGTGGCTTTGCGCTCGGTCTGATTCTGCTCTCAGCATTGGTGCTGCGTCGTAGCACGGTTGCAAGCTAACGTCGATACATCCAGGTGTAGGGGTCTGATTTATCGTACCCATTAACACCTTTCATAAAGGAAATTCTGATATGAAGAACTCTTTTTTCCGCTCGGTCTGGGCGATTCTCAGAAAAGATTTGCGCGTCTGGCTCAGCAATCGCCGCAATATCGCCGCGACGATTGTGCCACCACTCGCCTTTCTACTCGTTCAAGCACTTGGTGCTGTTGCAGTAGGGCGTAGCCCTGTTGCGCTGGTAACGCTAGATTCCGGCCCAAAGGGTCAACAGATGCAACAGATTTTTCATCAGGCTGATGTATTCCGTGTTACCGATGCAACGCCAGCACAGGCAAAAAATCTCTACGACAATATCCAGGTTATCGCAGTCATTACCATTCCAAGCGATTTCACACAACGCGTCAACGCTCACGATCCATCGCCTGTGCTTGTACACGTCAACAACCTGAACCTCGACTTCACCAACGATGTGCGCCGCTCGGTACCTGATGCCATTACGCAATTCTATCAAGCGCAAGGCGGTGCTAGCCCTGTCAAAATTGGCATACAGGAGCAGGACCTGCGAGCGCGTGACGTACAATTCTTCCAGTACGCGGTACTCCCGACCATCATTCTGCTACTCACATTATCGGGACTAGTAACCAGCAGCATCTCTACGGCGCGAGAGTGGGAGACGAGAACCGTCAAGGAGTTGTTGCTCTCACCCGCATCACGAGCTGCAATTATTGTTGGGAAGGTGCTGGCTGGCTTTGTGACAACATTCCTGCTCGGCCTACTCGTGCTGTTATTGGGCGCGGCTCTCGACTGGACGCGACCAACAGGCATCTACTGGCTTACGAGTATAGTCATTCTTGCGATGATCGCCCTGTTCAGTACTGGACTGGGAGTCGCATTAGGTGCAGCCCTGCAAAAATCGCAACCCGTCATCGCCATCTCGATCAACGTTGCCATCTACCTGTTCTTCCTTGCAGGTGGCATCGGCGTCATCGCCTTTGAGCCACTATGGTTACAAAACATAGCCGCCTATGTGCCACTCACCTACGGCATTCACGCGCTGGGGCAAGCTGTTTTCTACAGTTCTTCGGACTTGTTTGGAAGGGACATGCTTGTGCTGGGGCTATGTGCAATTGCTGCGTTGGGGTTGGGTGTATTGTCAATGCGACGGGGTATTGCGAGTTAGAAGTAAAAAATCTGTTTTCCTGCTAGGGGGATTGCTCATAGACAAACATGCTGATCGTCAAACAAGGAGGATGTTGAATGAAACACACCACAATCTTCGATGATGGGAAGGGCTATGGTTCCATGACTAATCTTCAGACGTTTACTGACTGTACAATGGTCAAGCGCGACAACCAATGGTGGATGTTCGCTGCTGGCGAAGAGAAGACGCAGCCTGAGATCAACCTGTTCAGTGCTAATCTAGCACCTGGAGCACCGCTTTCAGCCGAAGGCTGGAGAATCACCCCTGATGATACCGATGCGAGCAAGCCAGCACTCCTAGCGAGCAAGGCTAGAAGTTTCGTGTGGGACGGCAAAGGGGGGCGGCATTGCCCCTCTTACGTCAAAGGCTTCGATCCACACACTCATCAGTGGGTTGAGCGTCTCTATTACGCGGGAGCCGCACAAAGCTATCAGGGACCATATAGCATTGGCTATGTGGAGTGGGATGGCAACGAATGGGTGGATCAGAGTGCCCCTGTCTTTACCGCAAACGAAGAGTGGGAACATGGCAGCGTGTATGAGCCGAATCTGATCTATCATGCAGGGCGATGGAAGATGTGGTATGTGGCTGGTGCTAATCAAGACGATTATCTCGTTCAGGGATACGCTGAGAGTCCTGATGGTCGAACACAGTGGTCGCAGCATCAGATCGTTTTTGCGCCAGAGGAAAAAGTGTTCGATTTTTGCGTCATAGCAGCACATGGGGGCTACGAAGCGGTGTTCGCACGCGTGAATCTCACCAATGCGAACCGACCTCAGAGTGGATTGTGGTGGTGTCGGGCATCAACGCCATCACCTTCTATAGAAGACTGGAGCGAACCGGTGCGTCTCTCTGGTCCCGGCCCTTGGAAACCCGTTCTGCGCTATGGCGAAATCGAGCCGAAGAGCATGTTCGTGTTCTATGATGGGGTGTATCTGAACGCTTCTGGGAAAGGTTCCCCAATCCATTTCACGCTCAACTGTCTTCAGATTGAACGTCCAACAAGTCAGTAACCCAGCCAGCACTTGCGTAGAGTTTCTTTTACCACTATTATAGCGAAGAATTGATAGCAACTTCTCATCAAAAAGCATCTTGTGAATGCCTTTGCTCTCTTGATGGTAATACCTAACTCAACAGCCCCCAGGGTCTCACCCTCCGCCGCGCCTTCTGCGCCTCTTGCGGATTACCCAACGCCTCGTACACATCGGCTTTGAGCGTCCAGGCGCGGGCGTAGCTCTTGTCCATCTCGGTTGCTTCATTGAGAGCATCGAGGGCGGCGCGATTGTGACCGAGGCGGATGAGTGCCTCGGCTTTGTTGCACCACGCGACTGCACTACGAGGGTTGACGAGGAGGGCACGCGTGTAGGCATCGACCGCCCCGTTAAAGTCGCGTAGGCAGGAGCGAGCATTGCCGAGGCCATTCCACGCCTGAAAGCTCTTAGGGTCCATCGTTAAGCCCTGCTCGTATGAGGCCATTGCCTCGGCTGGCATGTTCATGTCGAGTTGAGCATCGGCCTTACCATTCCAGGCCGCGACGTATGTTTTGTCGATGCTTAAAGCGCGTTCAAAGTGTACCAGTGCTTGCTGATAGCGTTGAAGGCGGTTTAGTACCAGTCCTGCGCTCACCCATACGACGGCATTGTTCGAGTCGATCTCGGTGGCACGTTGATATGCCTCTAGTGCCTTGCGGTAATTGCCCTGATTGTAGAGTGCCGTGCCTTTGCCGTTCCATGCATAGAAGTTGCGCGGGTCGAGGCGTAACGCGTCTTCATACGCCTGTAACGCCTGTGAGTAGTGTTGCTGTCGAAGATATTGGTCTCCCTCACGACATCTATCGCGCACCGTACTTGTGTTAGGTGCCGCGCTTCTTGCCTGATAGTGATTGTTGCTATGAGCAGCAGAATTTTTACCTGTACCATTAGGCACTACAGAGAATGATGAACTGATGGCATTCCGTACCAATGGCGGCGTGCGAAGTTCTGGCGGTGGATTTTGCGTAGGAATGCGTACCTTCCCCGTTGACACTGGACGACAGGCGACATCGAAGGCGTACATAAACTCCAACATGTCCGCGTAACGATCCTCTGGTCGCGTCGAAAGTGCCTTCAGCATTACTGCGTCAAGGGCGACGGGTAGCTCACCATTGAGGGAAGAAACTGCTGGAATGTTGCCGCCGGTTGGGTCGAGCGGATGGTAGCCTGTGAGCATCTCGTAGAGAACTATGGCACTGCCGTACTGATCGCTACGTGGATCGACAACGCCAGCCGTTTGCTCTGGTGCCATATAGCCGACGGTGCCGCGTACTGTAACCGTCTTGCCAACACGCGCACCTGGCTCTAGCGAACGTGCGATGCCAAAGTCTGTGATAACGAGACGGTGATCTTCTTGATGCAACAAAATATTTTCAGGCTTGATATCACGGTGAATGACTGGACGTGGGCGTGTGTGTGCGTAGTGTAGTGCTTGTGCCAGTTGATGAAAATTCTGCACGGTCTCAGCGGGTGGCATTGGTCCCTTGACCTCTGCCAGCCGAGTACGCAGAGAACCGGCGGTATAGAGTGGCATCACGAGAAAAACTACACCGTCGCGTCCATGTACCGATAGACCATCCTTACCGTAGTCCAGAATAGGGGCGATGTTGGGATGATCCAACGCCGCCGCTATGCGGGCTTCTCGTAAGAAATGGTCTCGTTCGTTCGAGGTCGTTTTGCTTGGTAACAGCACTTTGATAGCAATGTGGCGCGAAAGATTCTGGTCAATGCCACGAAATACAGCCGCGTAGCCGCCTTTACTCAACAAAGCTTCTACTAGATAGCGTCCGGCGAGGGAGGTATCCAGGAGCGGCAAGGCACATGCTCGACAAAACAGATCGCTGTCCCGATTGTCAAATCCGCAGTCTACAAGATCGGCGCAGCGTCGCATTCCCTCCTCCGAGTCATAGGGATGTTCCCTTCTTGATATATGATTGCCCAATATAGAATAAGTTATAGAAAATGTTTTACGCTTCAATAGGTTTCATCAAATACGTGACAAGGAGACCTACAAGCCTTCAAGCTGTTGGAGCAATTGCTATCCTCCTTTCGACTAAGAAGGCCGAAGCTTTTTGAACAGGAGTTAGTTTTTTGCAAGAGGCACTGGCATGCACTCTCTTGCCGTCTAAGGTTCGCAAATCAAAGTAGCCTGAACTCCTACGCCCAAACACAAAACATACTTGCCCTTGATAGTTCACACAATCAAATAACCGAAAACCATGTACCTCTTTCGGTGCAATGTTGCGTTGTCGCTGTCCACCTTTTCTGATAGTTGCTTTGTGTAGTTGACGAATGTTTCTTCTGACCAGCTTTGTCAGATACCACGTTTCATCCGAGTTTGCGAGAGGATGTCCACTAATACAACGAGCATCTATTATATGCGACTTTTCTAAGCCGTGTGCGATACGTGTGTGTTTGGTGAGGTATCCATAGGTTAGATGTACCGTTGGGAATATCACTTTGACACGTTCGTAAATGCTCCACCGTACTATACCCATCTGGGCCGCGTCTCGAAATCCGCCACTCTTACGCTCAATCTTGTGTTCCTGATGTTTTTGATGAATCAGGTGATGACAGGTCTCACAGAGAGTAATCAGATTGTCGGGCCGATCCCCTCCCGTCTTTCTCGACTCGATGTGATGCACATTGAGAACAGAATCTTTTGACGCACCTTTGCACCATTGACAGATATGTCCATCCCGAAACAGCACATACTCACGCACGTTCCAGAAGCCCAGTTGTGGCCCTTGCTGATACTGTGTCCCTTCCACTTCAGGATGTTGAAGTTTCTGGATATCAAATTGTGCGACCTCAATATTGACCCCGTGAAGGGGCAAAAGCTGCTGAACGAATTGCAGTATTTTGAGATGAGCATCGACTTTATGCTGAACAGAAGGAGCAAACCAGCCTTTTGCTTTCCTGCGATTCAAAAACCGTGCTTGTCGATACCGAGTGGTTCGGCTTCGTCTAGCGCGGCGAAACTGCCTCCGAGTTGCTAACAGTTCTTGAATATCTTGTCTGGGATGTACTTCGGCCTCAAAGAGAACCGTATGCTCAGTTGTTGCTGAAACACCAATAGAACTCGTTCCAGCATCTATTCCAAACGAAACCTCTTGTGTATATCCACTACTTCCATACAGTAGGCGCAAGGTAAAGGGAACTCTCTTAACCACCCTGGCTTTGCCTTGCGTTAAGAGCAGACGAGCCGCCCGTGGTTGACACGGCATGAGCGGTTTCCCATGACAATTTTGAATGTACACGAACATAACGTGTACCTCCTTTCGGAGTAAGGTACTCTTAGCCAATGTTGAGTAAGCTTGTCATATCGGCAACACCGTTCCTACCCATTGGAACTGTTAATCACCGACGAGAGAGCATTGAGCTAGAGTAGGCACTCAATGGTCTCGTGACTCACCCAACGGAGTTTGCACCGAGGCTATTCAAGCAGGACGTGTGTGAAACGCACGTCCATCCCGTTTGATGGGATTGGGTTCTTGACTTGCTGTTCTAACGAACGTACCCAGTCTTTGCAAGACTGAGCCTCTTGTTGTCTCCCCAACTTCTCCAGCACGACAGCCTTGTTATACCACGCATCCGGCTCATCGGGTGCGAATGAAGTTGCCTGATCCAGTGCTGCTAACGCCTCGTCCATTCTCCCAAGTGCGAAGAGCGATAGTCCCTTGTTATTCCAGGCTGCTATATAGTGTACATCAATACCTAGTGCGCGGTCAAAAGCGTTGAGAGCCTCTTCATGGCGTTTGAGTTCGTGTAGGAGACTGCCCTTATTATACCATGCGGAGATGAGTCCGCTATCATATTCGAGCGCATGGTCATAGGATTCGAGCGCATCTTCATACATATGCAAAGCCGCGAGAACGTTTCCCCGATTATACCACGCGCTGGCTAGTGTCGGGTCGAAGTGAAGTGCTTGGTCGTAGATGACCAGTGCTTCGGCGAAGCGACGCAGGTCACGCAGGTCGTTGGCACGATCAAACCATACCGTTGCATTCTCAGAGTCGAGGAGCGTGGCGCGTTCATGCATGGGTAATGCCTCTTCTGGCCTTTTCATGCGGCGCAGAATGTTGCCTTTGCTATCCCACAAAGATGCATTGTTCTCGTCTAACTCTAACGCATGGTCGATGGCGAGCAGTGCCTCGTCATAACGCTGCAAACTATACAGTGTATCGCCCATCGCTTGCCACACGATGCTCTGCTGTGGATCGAGCAGGAGCGCACGGTCAAAGGCTGCAAGAGCCTCTTCTGTATTGCCACGTTCTGCCAGAGCCATGCCGCGCCCACTCCATGCATAGACATAGTTTGGGTCTAGTTGTAGAGCCTGCTCGTAGCTATACATCTCTTCGTCGTCACGGCGAAGTTCGTGCAGGACGCTGGCGCGAGCCGTCCACAACTCAGGATTGTTGGGCTGTAGAGAAAGTGTATGGTCATACGCAGCCAACGATTCCTCGATGTAGCCAAGATGAAACAGAACATCGGCCTTACCGCTCCACGCATCAACCGAAGTAATATCAGCCGCTGCAGCATTCTCGTAGGCCACATGCGCCTCTTCATAGTTGCCCGACTCATAGGCCCGATTGCCCTCTTCTAGCCAATTGAGAGCAGAGGGGGGAGTGAGCTGTTGCGGTTCGGGCGTCGTAGGGATTGATGAGTCCGTTTTTTGCTCTTGTTTGAGCGTTGGTACAGCCATTCTGATTTGGGTGAGCGAGTCGTCGTCATCCAAGAAATCGCTATGGACTGGCGGTATGGGCGTTGCTCTTGCAGGTATACGCTGTTGTGAAAAGACATCTCCACCTACACGCGCAACCATGCGCGGTCGTTCAGTCCTGCTTTCTTCAACAGGGACATGCTCAGACTTGACCAGAAACGCTACGGGACCATCTTGCCCATAGTCAATAACGCGAATACTCTGTGGGTCCGCAATGTTTGCGGAGAATGCAGTCGCTAATTCCGCGTCTTGTAGAAAATTTTCACGCTCTTCTGGATTGGTCTCACGCGGAATAAGAGCACGTACCGTCACAGGTTGTTGCGTGTGATGATCAATTGCCTGAAGCGTCACGATACCGCGCTCTTTCCCCGTAAGCGCAAGGATTTCGTAGCGACCCTGTAAAAATGCTCCTTTTGTTGGAATACCGCAACGGGCACAAAAACGCGCTTTTTCTCGATTCTCGAAACCACACTCATTTAAACATTGCCCCATAAAAGCTTCCTCTTCCCTGTCCTACACACTTTTTGAAATACCGTTTTAGGTATTTTGTCGCCTCTACTGTAACGAAAATAGAGTTACTTTGTCAATATGCAAAGCGTGTATTTTCAAGATTGATACCAGATGTGATAAATTACACCATGAGTGTCATCGCTTATAAACAACGTTCCATCAGGCATAAATGTTACTCCTGTCGGTCTTCCTGTTGAATTTCCGTTACTCATGAGCCAACCCGTAATGAAATCTTCTGCTGGCCCTGCTATCTTCCCATTCTTTAGTGGAATGCGAACTACTTTATATCCCGTCGGTGTACTGCGATTCCAGGAGCCATGAAATGCAATATAGAGGCTGTCGCGGTAGTTGGAAGGAAACTGTGTTGCCTGCGGTGAATAGAAAGCCATTCCTAGCGGTGCTGAGTGTGCTTGCATTGTGAGCAATGGTTGCTGTACTCCATTGCATGCATCGGCAGATTGCCCGAATTGGGGATCACGAATAGTGCCAGCATGACAACGGGGCCATCCATAGTCACCTTCAGTGAGAGCATAAACTGTCTCTGGTGGAACGTTATCGCCAAGCTCATCGCGTCCATTAACATCAATCCATATTGAATTGTTCCAAGGGTTGATTGCCATACCTACCGCATTTCGTAACCCCTTCGCATACAGTCGTCCACCGGAGCCATCCATGTTGTATATCCATATTGCCGCGCGATGGGCATCGGACTCTATGCATACATTGCACGTAGAGCCGATTGAGACGTAGATATGGTTGTCGGGACCAATTAATACGGTGCGTGTGTTATGCTGACCGCCAAGAGGTAGGTTTGGAATCACACGCTCTATCGGTCCAGCCTTGAGATCGTTGCTCAGCCGCATTCGTACAATAGCTGAGCCTTCTCCAACATAGAGGTAGCCGTCATGCATAACAAGGCTTGTAGGGTCTTGCAAATCACTTGCAACAACTACTGGATTGCCCGCCTGCGCTGCTGGCGCACCTTGTGACGGATAGGCTACAATGGTATTTGCGCCCCGATTTGCTACAAGTAGCGTATTATTCGGACCAACTGCCATAAAGCGCGGATTACTCAAGCCTTTTGCATAGACGCTAATCTGAAATCCTTGTGGCAGTTGAATACCAGGGATACTTGATTTACCAGATGATGACGTTTGCTGCGCCGTTGACTCTGTAGGCGTGGCTGTAGGTGTCTGTTGAGTACTCGACCCATTGGAAGAGGCACAGCTCACGAGAAATAGCAATAGGACAAAAAGTAGGTATGCTAAGCGTCGCATGAATAGTCTCCTTATCAAAAACAGGTCTACGTTCGACGAACGGGCTTCTTTGCAACTATAGCGAGTTAGCGGGTGACATGCAAGTTCTACCTTAAAGTCATAGGGCTATTTACAAGTTGCGTTACGGCATGACAGCAATCATTGCGCCTTGTTCTGTTATATAATAATAGCAATGTAGATAAGAAAATTGCCGCAAGGGAAATGGCGTCCTCATCATTTCCCATTCTCTAAATTCACGCAAGAAGGAATCGCATATTATGACGTACAACGACGTATTTAGCGCACGCTCAACGCTCGAAGGCTCTTACGGAAGAGTTGTTTACTACAAAATCGCTGCACTCACAGAGAGGGGCATACAAAATCTTGACCGCTTGCCCTTCACTCTTCGCATCGTATTGGAAAATCTTTTACGTAATGCGGGCGGCGAGCTTGTCACCGAAGATGATGTACTCTCGCTTGCTCGCTGGACACCTGGACACGCCGCAAGCTCTGAAGCCGAATACTCCTTTATGGCTGGTCGCGTGCTGCTGCAAGACTTTACAGGCGTTCCTGCTGTAGCAGACCTTGCGGCGATGCGTTCTGCCGTTGCACGTATTGGTGGCGACCCGCAAAAGATCAATCCGCTCGTGCCCGCTGACCTCGTGATTGACCATTCAGTACAGGTTGACTCGTTCGGCTCGACGCTTGCCTTTGAGCGCAATGTTGATCGTGAGTATGAGCGCAACAGCGAACGCTACGCCCTGTTACGTTGGGCACAGCAAGCCTTCGATAATTTCCGCGTTGTGCCGCCTGGAACGGGCATTGTGCATCAGGTCAACCTTGAATATCTTGCACATGTCGTCTTGACGAAGGACGAGGACGGTGAGACTCTCGCCTATCCCGATACACTTGTCGGCACCGACTCCCACACTACCATGATTAACGGCCTGGGCGTTCTTGGTTGGGGCGTCGGCGGTATCGAGGCCGAGGCGGTTCTGCTCGGACAGCCTCTCTATCTATTGACACCAGAGGTCATCGGGGTACGCCTGACAGGAGCGTTGCCAGAAGGTGCAACCGCAACCGACCTTGTGCTGACCGTGACGCAGATGCTACGTAAACGCGGCGTTGTCGGCAAATTCGTCGAGTTCACTGGCCCCGGCTTGAGCCGTTTGCCACTTGCGGACCGCGCTACCATCGCCAATATGTCGCCAGAGTTTGGCGC
>CAXUGH010000178.1:0-10906 GCA_964250365.1 uncultured Ktedonobacteraceae bacterium | reverse complement strand
CGCTGTTAGAGTGGCCTCTCAACACATGCAATAGCTCTCCACTCTCGCTGGCCCACACTCGCACAGTATTGTCCAATGAGCCTGAAGCAAGCTTGCTTCCATCGGGCGACCATGCCACAACATTTACCCAATTGGTATGGCTTTCCATAGTGTACAACAACGCTCCACTATCTCCGGCCCATATCCGCACCGTCTTATCATCTGAGCCAGAGGCTACAATGCTCCCATCCGGCGACCACGCTACGCTATACACATTCTCTGTATGGCTTTTCATAGTGTGCAACAACGTTCCACTATCTCCCGACCAAACGCGCACCGTGCCATCCTCTGAGCCAGAGGCCACCTTGCTCTCATCAGACGACCATACTACAACATTCACTTTATCAATATGTCCAGCGAGGGGAATGAGAGAGTGGTGTGAAATTATATTATTGTGTTTTTCCATACGTAGTTTTTGTCTCCTCGCATGGGCTAGTTGAATTGCTCGGATGTTTTGTTGTTGTCATGTTTGCGCTGTCATATTATATAACGTGGATGTATATGGATGTGGAATAGAAATTGATTATGATGTGACTATTATTTTGCGGATGGGTGGGTGTGGGCGTCCGCCTACACCCACCACGCTCTGTGCTATGAGTATTTGTTGTTGCCTTTCGCAATCTGTTGTTCTACAATGAGAGAACTTGAGTTTAGTTGCGAGGAGAATGATGATATGGCAAATGAGGAGCATCTTGCGATACTTCGACAAGGGGTAGAGGTGTGGAATAGATGGAGAGAGCAGCACAGTGATGAACGTGTATATCTCTACCGTGCCAAACTCAGCGATGTAGATCTCAGCTATATAGACTTCAGCTATGCTACACTCAGTTATGCTACACTTAGTTATGCCACACTCATTAGTGCTAATCTTATCGGTGCTGACCTCAGCCACGCCGACCTCAGCCACGCCGACCTCAGCTTTGCCCATCTCATCAGCACAGACATTAGTAGTGCAAACCTTAGTAGTGCAAACCTCATCTGTGTCAAACTTGAGGAGGTCAATCTTAGTAGTGCCAAACTTAATGAGTCCAACCTCAGCCACACCAAACTCTGGTATACTGTCTTTGGAAATGTTGACTTGCGAACAGTGAAAGGGCTTGACACTATACAGCATAAGGGACCTTCGACCATTGGGACTGATACCCTTGAGCGTTCACATGGCGAAATACCAGAAGTCTTTCTTCGAGGTGCCGGACTCTCCGATACCTTTATCGAATACGCACGTTCACTAGTGCAAAAGCCTATCGACTACTACACCTGCTTTATCAGCTATTCTAGTAAGGACGAAGAGTTCACTAAACGGCTATACAATGACTTGCAAGGTGCAGGGGTGCGTTGTTGGTTTGCGGCTGAGGATATGGATATTGGCGATAAAATCAAGCATCGCATTGATACGTCTATTCGCTTGTATGATAAGTTGCTGTTGATTTTGTCGGAACACTCGATTGCAAGTACATGGGTGGCTTATGAGGTGGAACGCGCTTTGAATAAGGAGCCTACGGGAACACCAAATGTGCTGTATCCTGTACGAGTGGATGATGCTGTTATGACGTGCAAAGAGGAGTGGGCACAGGATATTAAAGAGACACGGCATATTGGCAACTTCGAGGGATGGAAGACCAATCACGATGCTTATCAAGACAGTTTTCAGCGTTTGTTGCGAGCATTGAAATCCAAGAGTGCAAACGCGTAGGGAGAATACATGTATGTTTATTGACGCTTTATTCAAACTTGTCCTACCTATTGCTGCTATCTTTCTTAGCGTCGTAACGTGGCGCGAATACAGACGTTTGGAGGTTCCTGATAGACGTGCGCTCCTAGGTCTCGTTGCTATTGCCTTCTTCACCATCCTATCTATTATTGGCTCTTTTCTCTACTTCGTCAATCCTGTCAAGTTCAAATATAACCCATTCCTCTATGGTTGGCTTCTTGCATACTGCACTAGCTTTCTCACTGCTCCCAAGTACACCACAAATCCTAGCCGTTTTAGAACAGTTATTGCCTTAGGAGGATTTGTGCTTGTACTTGTAGGTATCGTTGTTGAAGTTTTGGATATATAGCCTTATTAACACTCATAAGCGCGAGAGTACGTACCCTAAATAGCAGTGTTTCGCGTAACCTCGATATGAAGAAATGAGGGTAGGTGATGCTAGATAGTATTCTTTTGACAGTTATTTATACGTTAAGTTGGTTTATTGTGCTGGCTATGGCACTTGTGGTGGTTGCCTCATTCTTGCAGTATAGAGGCTTGCAGCAGAAGAAGACAAGAGCGTTGGTTGGTTTGAGTATAATCGCTGTTCTATGGTTAGCTGCCGTTGGTTTTGTTATCGCGCAACCATACTCAGGTACTTCTACGAGGATAGCACTCCTTTTCTTGCTTACCTTCGTTAGTTCTGCAATGCAATTGGTCAACCAATGGACGATTGCCACTATGTACAAGCAAATACAATATACTATTCGATGGGTGCTGACTGGCACTGTTGCAGTCTATGCTTTGATTGTAATTGGTTTCTTCATCTTTGTTCGTTTATAAAACATTTTTAGCCTTAAATAGGTGTAACGCAACTTACAGGAAGTCCAAACGTATAACAAGAAAAATAAGAGAGTAACAGTACGCTAGAGGAGAAAACTCTCATGCAATATCAAGATTTCGAGCGAGACGGTGATTTTTATCAAAGCTACGACAAGCAGAAATTACGTTCGCCGCAATCTCGGAGAAACACACCAAAACCCTTTACGCTTCGAGACCTTCTTATAATGTTGGGTGCCGTTGCAGGAATTTTCATCCCTATTGTCTTTGTGCTAGGGATGATTTCTGGGAATGGTGAAGTGTGGATCGGAGCTACTTTGGCAGGTATGGTCGCTATAGGTCTCGTGTTTATTGCAGTGCTTGTCTTTATAGGCTTGGGAATCGCTCGCCTATGGTCTTTATTTTTTACCGTCAAGAGGGCGAAGTAATAGTTTCTGCACTTCAAACAATGTTAAATAGCTTTAATTAAGCCAAAATTAACAGAAACAATATACTACAAGAAAAGCATGTAAACGTTGCTCTTTACACGTTTGAAGGGTGTTGTACAATGCGAGGAAAAGAGATATGTCATGTTGAATAGCATTCTTCTGACTGTCATTTACACCGTTAGTTGGTTTATTGTACTCGCTATGGCTCTTATGGTGTTCGCTTCCTTCTTGCAATCTAAAGGTATGAGACAGAAAAGTACGAAAGCGTTGATTGGTTTATGTATAATGGTTGTTCTCTGGCTCTTCGCGTTTATTGGCCTCGCTCTCGCTCAGGCACATTTCATCGACATTACGAAAAAAAGCGTACTCTTCTTCTTTATTTTTTTAATTGTTTTTGATTTTTTTCTGATACACCTTGTTAACCAGTGGACTATTGCTAACATGCAGAAGCGCATACAATACGTCCTGCGTTGGATGATAACTGGTACTGTCATTGTCTATGCTCTTTTTATCGTCATCAGTGCCTTCATATTAGTTCATCCGTAGAGCGTTGTCATTGATACATTTGGCAACTTATATGGAAGAGCGGACATTGCTTCGCTCGTCCGAGGGCGTCATGATACTATAATAAGGCACTTAGAGTGTGTAGAATAGAGACCGTGGACGAATGTATATGAAGGCATAGAAGGGGAATGTTGTTATGTCAACAGCAAGTGGCTCACAAGGGCAAGAGAACACGTATGTTATCAACGCCGAAAGCGCGGCAGAAATGAATCGCTTGATAGTTCAGGATAGCATGCTCACGCAACAGATGGGCGGTCTATTTCCCGAAATCGCTGATTTAGCGAACGTACATGATGTGCTTGACATCGCCTGTGGACCGGGACAATGGGTGCTAGATATGGCCTATACCTACCAGCACATGCAAGTAACCGGAATTGATATAAGTGAGAAGATGATTTTACACGCCAATAGCCGCAAGTTTCCTCACACGACTTTCCGCGTTATGGACATACTTCAAACGCTTGACTTTCCCGATAACTCATTTGATATTGTGAACGCGCGGCTACTATTTGGAGTACTACCAAAAACCGCATGGCCTGTGTTGATGCAAGAGTGTATGCGGATTACACGTCCGGGTGGAACTATTCGCCTTACCGAGTGCGAAACGCCAATGACCAACAATAGCATCTACGAGAAATTTCCAGCTATGCTTGCACGCGCCCTCTACCTCTCTGGACACAGCTTTTCCCCCGATGGACGGCAGATTGGCATTACACCTATGTTGGGGGGTTTTCTGCAAAATGTAGGTTATCAAGACATTCACCACAGAGCCTTTGTTATCGACTTTTCCAAAAATGCGGACGGGCATAGCTATATGGTTGAAAACGTCACGCTTTCCTTCCTCTTGCTACAACCCTTTTTCATCAAAATGGGTGTCGCTACTAAAGAAGAGTTACAACACATTTATGATGGTATACTGAAAGAAATGCAGGAACCGAACTTTCGCGCTCTCTGGCCTTATCTCGTAGTATGGGGGAGAAAGCCTTAGTGTTGCGAAACGCTCTTCCTCACATTACCAATAACCACACTCCCAGTCCTACCAATAGAACCGCACTGAGGAGTTCGCTCCACTCTGTGAGCGGTTTCAAACGTGTGCGTAATGCTCGACCAAACAATATTCCTACTATGGTCATTACAAAGCCTTGTAGACCGACGAGCAGACATAACACGAGAGGATTGATTGCTTTTCCGTTTGTGATGGCTCCCAGAGAGAAGCCGATTGCGAGTTCGTCGAGGCTGATGCTCAAGGCGAGCAGGAGTTGTTGTCCCCAGCGAAATTGTGTTATTGGTTGCTGTATCTCCGCCTCCTCTTCCTCCGCCTCTTTGCCTCTTATTTTGCTGAGATATTCGCGTCCCTCGGACCATAGCTCCCATGCGCCAATACCTATCAAGAGCAATGCACCAACGTAGTGCATGATATTGCTTACAAATGATGAGGCGGCGTACCCAATCAGAAGGCCGATGAGTGGCATAGTCATTTCGGCGAGTGCGAAAAGGATTGCGGTACGTAGCCAGAGTGGGAGCGTATGGCTTGCGCGTTTTTCCTCGGAGATGCTTCTAATGCCGAGGCTGAGCGAGACGCCAAGAGTGTCGAGGCCGAGCGGGATGATGAAGAGAAGCGTTTGTAAGAAAGGCATGGAATTTTTCTTTTCCTCGTTATTGACAGCATAATTTGTTAAGATAGTATATGCATAGAAACTTTTTTGAGCAACAAGAAAATAGGGGAATAGATACGTCATTATGAGTTCGTTGGAAAGTTCGGCATATATACTGCTTGGAATATTTGGTCTTGCATGGCTCATTTTGCCGTTGTGTGGTCAAGCTCTGCGAGAGTGGTTTGCGGCACTGCCACATATGGCTATGTGGGATAGCATAACAGCACTGCTATTTGGAGTTGTTGGTGTTGTATGTACGATACGGCTATTCGAGGTTTTTCAGACGCAACAGTTCAACATGGATCCGAGTCTGGATCCGCGATTTTTGGGATTGCTGCTGTTGTTGCTTGCGTTGTTATTTTTTAGTAGAGCAGCACGACGACGACGAGTGGAAGAGTAAGATACTGGATATGCTACAATAGTCTCAAGGTTTAGAAGAGACAAGAAGCTGAGGAAATCATGAACACATTACGCTGGACCTCACGCGACCTGGAACTTTTTCCAGAGGATGGGAAGAACTATGAAGTTGTTGATGGAGAGTTGTACGTGTCAAGACAGCCAGATATGCAGCATCAGATAGTTAGCTCAAGATTGATTACATTTTTGAACATGTGGAGTATGCAGACGGGATCGGGTGAGGCAATTGGTGAGCCAGGGCTGATTTTCGCCGATGATGACGATGTGGTGCCAGATGTCGTCTGGATTAGTGTCGAACGCTTTGCTACTGCACTGCAACCGGACGGAAAGTTTCATTCTTCGCCTGAACTTGTGATTGAAATTCTCTCCCCTGGCACTCTCAATGAGCGACGAGACCGTGAGGTAAAGCTAAAGCTGTATTCACGACGTGGTGTGCAGGAATACTGGATTGTGAATTGGCAGGAACGTCGAGTCGAGATTTACCGACGCGAAGAGGCTGTTTTGAAGCTCGATAGAACGTTAGATGTCAACGATGTACTTACGACACCGTTACTCCCTGGTTTTAGCTGCAAGGTGAGTCAGATTTTTACCACTATAGCAAGGTAGTGAGCAAGGGCGCCCGCAAGGGGAACGCCCTGGTTCCATCCCACATAGGTTTTCCTAACGTGATATACTGGTGGTCAGGGATTATACATTTTTCCTTCAGGAGATAATCAATGGAAGATAAAACCTCTATACCAAGTGTGCCCTCGTCAAAGACGACGGGGCAGGTGCAGGATGCCGCGAATACGACGGGCACGAAGACAGAGATGGATGCGCCAGCCGAACATGGCGGGGAGTCGCTGGAGGATGCGATTAAGGCAGCGGATCGCGTGGGCGGAGATGCGGCAACACCGGCGGCGAAGGCACAGGAGCAACGCAAGGCATATGGGACTGCTAAGACGGAGAATTTGCGCGATTCTGGTGCGTGGCGTATTCTTTTGCCTGCGTTTGTTGTGCTATGCTGTCTAGCAATTCTCGCCATTCCGCTTATTATTCTTGGATATCTATTTAACAACTCACTCAATTCAACTATGGCTCATGTTTCATTAACATGGGTATGGATTGTGATGACCATTATCGAGGTTGGGCTTGCACTCGTGGTCGGCTATGGGCTATTAAAAATCTTTATAACACAGGCCGGAAACTACCGCAAATAGGTGTTGCGGAACAAAAGAATGCTTGTGTACCTCTGTAGAGGTACACAAGCATTCTTTTGTTCTGTTTAACATAGAGTGTTAAAATATTGTAATGGAGGAAATATTGCTCACAAAAGCACTTGACTTTTAGGAGGTCTCTGAGTACACTCTCTACATATCTACCGTCACTGGTTTGTATAGCAGTCAGGTGCGTAAAAAGGAGGTGAGTTCTATGCAGCAAGGAATTGTAACCGAGATGCGGAAGAGGCGCGGTTATGCGAGATATGGAACTTCTCCTCTGGATACGACCGGAGTGTAGTCGAGAAAGACATTATGCTAGTTGATTTTGTGGCTCGAAACGTTCCATATTTTTCTACAAGTTCGAGCGTACTTGTTCGCTTCCGACCCTCCCCCTACAACGCATTTCTCCCTTCTTCAGCACAAATTACGCCCATTTCATCTTTTTTTGGCAGAAAGAGGCTATTCCGATAGCACGAGAAAGGCAACACGCTATTGCTGACCCACGACTTCTGTATGTACAGAGGCAAGCGACCACCATACTCAACGGAGAGGAGGTGAAATCATGAGAGGCAAGCTACGCGACAAACACGCTAAATCAAAGCATGATGTGTTCAAGCGCGAGACTATTGATAAAAAGCGTCCTGGTAAGCACGACGTGCGTATGGAGATTTGGCTCAATCCCGACCTGGACGAGCAGGACGACGAGTTGTTCGAGGAGGAAGGGGCCGAGCAAGAGGAGATGACTCCCGTACAACAGGTACACGCCACTGTACAGAAGCAGCAACCTAAGAAAAATTAACAACATGCTTCAAAGAAATCACGCGAGGCCGATGGCCTCGCGTGATTTCTTTGAAGCATGTTGTTATGGAATGTCGATGCCGGGGAAGAGGCGACGCGCGATCACGAGTCGCTGAATCTGTGCCGTGCCCTCGAAGATGTCGAAGATTTTGGCGTCGCGGAACCACTTGTTGAGGAATTGACGCGCCTCCGAGTTTTCGCCAACGGCGGAGATTCGCACGCCTGCCGATGTAATTTTCATGACGAGTGCGCCCGCGTAGGCTTTACACATCGACGCCTCTTTCGAGTTGGGGATGCGTTTATCCGCCATCCATGCCGCTCGCCAGACCATGAGACGCGCCATCTGTAGCTCCTGCCCAAGCTCTGCTAGCTCCTCCTCAATCTCGCGGCGTTTGTGAATAGGGAAGCCTTTGGGCAACTCGTCTTTGACCCATTGCTGCGTCGTCTCGAACGAAGCGCGTGCAAGGCCAAGGGCCAATGAGCCAACCATTGGGCGCGTTGCGTCGAGCGTCCCCATCGCTGCTTTGAAACCAGCTTTTTTGCTCTTCTCGCTTCTCTCGCGTCCTGCCAGCAAATTTTCCTGCGGAATACGCACGTTTTCGTAGATGAGTTCGGCGGTCTGTGAGGCTCGTAGCCCCATCTTCTCTTCGATGCGCCCGACGCTAAAGCCAGGAGTGCCTTTGGCGACGACGAAGGGACGAATGCCTTCGCGCCCAAGATTTTTGTCGATGGTGGCAAAGGTGATGACCAGATCGGCACGCGCGCCATTCGTGATGTAGTGCTTGTGCCCGTTCAGCACCCACTCATCACCGTCGAGAACGGCGGTGGTCGAGATGCCTGATACGTCGGAGCCGATATTGGGTTCGGTCAATGCCAACGCGCCCCAGTGCAGGTTGCCATCCATGTAGGGGCCGAGAAACTTGGCTTGCTGCTCTGGCGTTCCCTGCGATAGAATAGGCGGTGCGGCGAGGCCGGGGCCAGGAATAGCGGTTGAGAGGGCGGCATCGCCCCATGCCATCTCTTCTTGAGAGAGAACCGATAGCACATTCTCCTGCTTCTCTTCCTCCGATGCTTGCATACGGGCTTGACCTGCGGAGCCAGCCCAGAAACGCTGCTGCATATTGACAAAAAAGGAGTCTGGTATCTTCTCGCTACGGTCACATTCAAGCGAAATCGGCCTCATCTCTTCGACGGCGACCTGATGGGCGTAGTCGCGGAACGCCTCCTGTGACTTGCTCAGTGTAAAGTTCAACATGCTGTATTTACTCCATTGCCGCTGCGTTGCGTGCCCACATTTCAACGGGATGATCCTGTAAATAGCCCGCGCCTCCAAGAATTTGAATGGCGTCAATCGTCGCGGACTTTGCTATTTTGAGAGCCTGCTTCTGAGCCGCCTCCACATCTCGCACAAGCATTGGTATCTCGGCGTCGCGGTCCCAATTCACGGCGGCATTCCATAACAGGAGACGCGCCGCATCAAGCTTCATCGCCATCTCTGAAACCATGAAGGCAATACCCTGATACGATGCGATAGGGCGCCCAAAGGCAATACGACCCCGCGCATAGTCTATCGCGTATTCGAGTGCGGCCCGCGCCATACCGATAGCCACGCTTGCACGTAAGAGCTGATAGAGTGCGGCGACACATTGAGTATTCTTGTCTCCAGGTTCGCCAAGCAATGCGGAGGCTGGCACAATAACGTTCTCAAAGGTGTATGACGCACTGGGAGCGGCGATCAGACCTAGCTTTTGCACGTCGTCGCTGATGCTTATGCCCTCGGCTTGTTCTGGCAAGATGAAGGCGCAAAGACCGTCGAGGCCGCTTGTTCCTTCCAGGCGAAACAGGGCAATACGCAACTGTGCATTGCTGCCGTGAATGACATCGCGTTTCGTGCCATTGAGAATGTAATTCTCGCCATCTCTACGAGCGGTTGCCGTAATATCGTCTAATGTATAGCCTCCAACACGCTCGGCAAAGGCGAGGCTACCACGTCGAGTATAGCCCGTGTTTTCGGCAGTGAACGCTGGTAGATATTGCTGTTGTTGACTCTCCGAGCCGACTAAAGAGATGGCTACGGGGGCAATCAGTGAGCCGAGAACGTTCGTAGCAAGTGCGCCATCACCGAAGCCAAGCTCTTCAGCAATCAGCACGTAGGCTACAGCCTCTACGAGACCTTGACCGCCGTATTCTTCGGGAAATGGCGTGGTCAGGCCAGTTGTATCGAGGGTCTGGGCAAGGGACGATGAAATATCGCCATCTTTTTCGGCGCGGCGTCCCTGCTGGCGAAATTGCTCGGCGGCGACGCTACGGGCCAGTTGGCGTATCTCCTCTTGCTCTTCCGTTGGGGAGAAAGTGAGCATGAAACGACATCCTTTCGCTAAGTACGACTATGCGAATATATGTTGTTCGACATTGAGACAACGGACATTCAGGTTTTCGTAGGAACCTTGTGTTCATGAAAATACGAGGACGATGTTTCTGTACTCGTTATTGTACGAGTGGAAGCAGGGAGACCGCAAGGGTCTTCCCTACATTTTATATGGTACATGTAGGGAGGAAGCAGGGAGACCGCAAGGGTCTCCCCTACATTTATTATGGAACTTGTCGGGGACACCCTTGCGGTCTCCTTGTCAGGGAATGCAACCGAAAGTGTTTTTTGTGTGTTCTGCATTCATACAGGTATACAGTCAGAATGGGAAGACAGGAGCATGTAGGCGGTGTAATGAAGCAAGGGAGAACAGGGAGACCGCAAGGGTCTCCCCTACATGTAAGGAACGGAACAGGGAGGCCGCAAGGGTTTCCCCTACATCTTAATACGTGTAGGGGAGACCCTTGCGGTCTCCCTGTTCCTATATGACTCAATCTCATCGTCTTTCGTTTTGAACTGCAACTCTTTCCTGCTCCGTCGTGTTATAGTCCTATGGCAAGGCAAAAGAGAGGCGTGAAGGGAAGCTATGAATCGTGGCGACGAGTCGGTATCGGAACTGCTTGCGATGCTGGCGATAGACCTCAATGGCACGTTCGAGCGATTGGTACGCGTGTATCAGGATCGCTTATATGGCTTTGTGCTGTCACGTATTCATGACCGCCAAATAGCCGAAGAGATTGTACTGGATGCGTTGGAGCGGGCATATTACGCACTGAAAAGTTATCCTGGCGAACGTATTCGCGTGCTGAAGCTTGAAGCGTGGCTCTATGAGATTACGCGCAACGTCTACTACAACTACCTGCGTGACAGCCGTGCAAGAAATATGCGATTGCCCACGATACCGCTTG
>CAXUGH010000177.1:3154-10915 GCA_964250365.1 uncultured Ktedonobacteraceae bacterium | reverse complement strand
AAGCATCAATTATTGAAATGGTAAACGATCCCCTTGTGAACAAGCAACTTGCGGACTATATTCGGCAACGTCTTCTCGTAACGTCTCCTGAGAACAAACGCGTGAAGACATTTGTTTTGGATATACAACATCGTATCCCATCTCTTAACAGATATATCGCGACGCTACAATAAAAAGGTATAGCAGGAATGGGGGTAAGCGAAATAGCAAGTTTTCCTATGCCCCTTTATGAAGAGGGCAAGCGTTCAATGAGGAGAAGGCCACCATCGCAATCTTCACACCACGTCCTTCCTGCACCATCTAGTTGCTGTATACACCATTGCCCGACTGCTTCGAGTTTTTCTCGCGTGAAGAGTTGTTTATGCTCATAGAGAACTTCTGCCTCATCCTCGTAAGGAACGACAAGGATAAGCCGATGTGAGGTAACGGCTAAGAGATGAGTAAGAACTTTATACATTTCCTCTTCCGAAAAATGTTCGATCACACCATGTGCTGTTACTGTAGCGAAAGTGCCTATGGTATGAAAAGTATTACTAAGAAGATCGGCGACTTCAAAGCGAACAGGAGGTAAACGCCACTCCTCGGCAAGTTCTCTAGCAACTGCGAACATATTAGGTCGAATATCGACGCCTACGCTTTCTGCGATAAACGGTATACGTTCCGCAATAATCAAGGGCAAGAAACCAGATTCGCAACCTGCATCCAGAAAGGATTGACCAACAAACAGTTCGCATACACGTTGATACCATGTGGCAAATGCGCCAATGGTTGCATAGTAATCAAACTTGTGTGGAGTTTGTGCTGTCGAGAGATACAAGAGAAAGCGTTGTAACGTTTTTGCACCATAGCCATGCCAAGCAGCACGAGCATCATCAGGAAAAAAGGAGCCGATGATGCCACTGAAAATGGTTCCAAAATCCGCCGATGTCGTGAGCAAGCCCAATGGTTTGAGTTCAAAGACAACATAGTGCTTGATATCGGCGTTCATTTCTTCTGGAGCAAAAAAATGGACAAGAACAGAGGAAGGAGAAGCCGAACGAGAGAAGAGCAGAAAATGAGGTGTTTCATTCCAGGTATACTTGCCTTCGGCAAAACGCGTTTTCAGCGCATCCTTATTCACACCATAGCCATTCACAACAATCATCTCTCCCACCAATACAGAACGATCCTGAATAGAGATTTTTTTCGTTTTGGTTGGAGTAGTAGGGTTGGTAGAAGGCTGATTCTCGATCATAAGTGGCTCCTAAAAGATACGCAGTTGCTCTCTACTAGATGTTAGAGCATTGTATCATAGTAGGGGCAATACTTCATTACGCCCTCGTCCCAATTCGTAATGTTGGCGAGGATTGAGGAACGTATACAGTGATCGAAAACGGGATCAATGGGGACGAGGGTGTGATGAATCAGACCCGTACACATTCTCTACGCCTTCCACAGTATCGTAAGGGGAACGAGAGTACGGGTCTGATTCATCACACCCTGTGAGCGATTCGCAATGTTGGCAGGAATTGAGGAACGTAACCAATGATAGGAAACGTGTTCAGTGGGGACGAGGACGCGATAAATCGGTCCCTACCTTTGTCGATGGCCTTCGACATTGTGGACGGGGGCGAGGACGCGATAATGCTCTTTAACTTTTAAATCTGGTAACGACTTTCGCCGCGTCGAGCAGGGAGACCGCAAGGGTCTCCCCTACATTTCATTCCCATCTTTAATTTTTAAACCGCATAATCGGTCCCTACCTTTGTCAATGCCCTTCAAAATGCATTGTTGCCCCATAGTATATGTGCAAGATTTCTTTTATGGCGCGTTTCTCTTATTATCAAGAGGTGTAGGAAGAATAGGAGTGGATGGTACTTATGGCGACTTGCTTGTCGCTGTGTAGCCTTGTATGCTATTGTAACAGTGTTCTTATTAGAGACCGTCCTGAGTCGAGGAAAGCGTGTTACAGAACAGGCGCATTATCGTTGGTGTTTGTGGGGGGATTGCATCGTACAAGGCGATAGAACTTGTCAGCCGTTTGCAGCAGGCAGGAGCCGTTGTCGATGTTATCTTAACAAAACATGCGGAAGACTTTATTCGTCCGCTCACCTTTGCCACGATGAGCCACCGACCTGCCTATACTGATTTATGGGAGGCGTCGGGACACGCGGCAGAGATGCATATCGAGCTAGGCGAGCAAGCGGAATTGGTGGCACTTGTGCCCGCGACAGCAAATACGCTTGCGAAAGTTGCTCACGGCATCGCGGATAATATGTTAACCGCTGTGATTCTAGCATCGAAGGCTCCTTTACTCGTGGCTCCCGCCATGCATACCAACATGTATGAGAATGTGGCGACACAGGCCAATCTCTCGTTACTACGAGAGCGAGGTGTGTTCGTTGTCGAACCTGCTGTTGGTCGCCTTGCGTCGGGAGCTATTGGCATAGGTCGTTTACCAGAGACAGAGGTTTTACTGGGTGCCATACGTATGACACTGGGACGCAATGGAGACCTCGCGGGCCGCCACGTTGTGATTACAGCGGGCGGAACGCAGGAGCCGATTGATCCTGTGCGCTACGTAGGAAACCGCTCATCGGGAAAGATGGGTTACGCCCTTGCGGAAGAGGCGAGAGATCGGGGCGCACGCGTCACGCTCATCTCTGGACCCGTTTCGCTTCAGGCACCCTATGGTGTAGAGCTACAGGCTGCTCCTACGGCACTGCACATGCGCGAAGCGGTTCACAAGGCCATCGTAGACGCCGATGTGCTTGTGATGAGCGCGGCAGTTGCAGACTATCGTTCGGCGGCTCCAGCAGCGCGAAAAATAAAAAAGGGCGAGACACAACAGGGTTCCGAGGAAGGGCAATTGACCTTGAAACTGGTAGAGAATCCAGACATTCTCGGTGAATTGGCTTCGGCAACGAATGGGCAACTTGGCGATGTACGAATACCACCGCACTTGGTGCGTGTGGGCTTCGCCGCCGAAACGAACGATCTTATGAGCAATGCACAGAAAAAACTGAGAGAGAAACAGTTAGATATGCTCATCGCTAATGACGTTAGTCGCTCTGATAGCGGCTTTGGGTCGGATACCAACAAGGTGTTCATTCTTCATGCGGATGCCCCTATGGAAGACCTGCCGGTGATGTCCAAGGCGGATGTCGCGGCAACCATCTGGAATCGTGTTGTGTCGTTATTGGGAACGAGGGGAGGATGAAGTGCTGTGATTGGCGATTTTGTTCTGGAGTTATTGAGTACACATAATTTGCGGGAGGAATCCAAAATGGATCGTGCTGCTAGTGCTGGTTTTGAAGGCATCGCACAGATGCTACTTGAGCAAAAGAAATTGATGGACGCGTTGGAAGCTGAGAACAGAGAGTTACGTCGTCAGCTTGCCGACCTGCGTCGTGGTGTCGGTATTGCCGTCGTGATCGAGGGCAAGACCATTCAACTTGCAACGGAGCCGGGTGGTGGCCCTGTTCCTATGAATCCTCAGACGCAACAGGCGCTGCAAAGCTTACAGAACTTGCAGAGTGCCCAGCAGATGCCGCCTCAGCAGGGTAATGGCTATCAGCAGAGCCGCCAGTCCACTGGCAATCAGCAGCCTGTTCCCGCGATGAGCAATGGAGACAAGCGTGATAACGGGAGCAACCGCAGTCCGCTCGCCGACAGCTTCGTCCTCTAAGAAAAAAGAGAGCGCAGAAAAAACGTCCATCGCCGAAGGACGGTTTTTATGGGCGCTCTTTTTTGTCGCAAGTCACATGTTTATATGTGAGAATACTGGCATTATGCCTTCGTTTTTTTTTTCGCCCCTCTCTTTTTTCTGAATAAACTCTTTTGTGACGAACGTCACTTGTATATCTGTGAGAATACTGCTATCATCTAGTCGGAAACACATCAGGTTAATAGTGGGTATCGCGCCCCTATTATGCAAAGTATCAGGCGTATACGGTATACACAAAGGAGGTTTATCTTGACCTGTCCCAATTGTAAAAGTCAGGTTGCCGATGGCATCAAGTTCTGTGGAGTCTGTGGCGCACCACTACAACAAGTTGGTCAGCAGTCTTCATCGCCATCTCAGCCATCCTATGGTGCGCCACAACAACCATATGGTGCGCCGCAACAGCCATACGGTATGCCACAGGCACAATACGGCACACCTCCACCTCCGGGGGCGTTCATTCCCAAGAATCAGTATGAGGAGTACGAGAACAGTCCTCTCGGTACGGCAGAGCCAAAGGCGGAGCTACACAACCCTCAAGGGAAGTTGCGTGTAGCCGATATGACGATTTCCATCGAGGGCGAACTGGTGCCAGTCGTTGATATTATGCTGGGCAACCAGATGCCGATCTATTTCGAGCATCACATTCTCCTCTGGAAGCACCCTGGCGTACAGCTCGGCTTCAAGTCGATGAAGGGTATGGCGCGGCGTATGTTCGCGGGTCTGCAAATCTTCATCAGCGAAGCACAGGGGCCAGGGAATATCGCCTTCTCACGCGACTCTGTAGGCCAGATTGTCGCGCTACGTCTGCAACCGGGGCAGATGGTTGAGGTGCGTGAGCATCAGTTCCTCTTCGCAACGGGCAACGTGGACTATGGCTTCACCTTCATGCAAGGTGCCGCGAACATTCTGTTTAGTCGTACTGGACTCTTCATCGACCAGTTCACGGCGCAAGGCGGTGAGGGTATGCTCGTGCTACACGGCTATGGCAACGTCTTCGAGAAGAATCTTGCTCCTGGCGAAACGCTGGACATCGAACCCGGTGCATGGCTATGGAAAGACCCTTCGGTGCAGATGAGCGTCACCACCGTCGCAGGCTCACAGCGCGGCGGTGGCTTCCTCGGAGCGATTGGCGGCCTTGTCGCAGGCGCGTCAATCATTCTCAACCGCTTCACAGGACCGGGACGCGTCGGCATCCAATCCATGACCTATCATCCACCACAAGCCGAGGGTGCAACACAGGCCGGTGGACAGAGCAACATAGGTGGCACTATTAACACGCTGAACAACCTGTTCGGTAACTAACAACATGACAGGGGCAAGCCCTGTCACTACTATACGCGGTACAACGCGTGGCTTGCCCCTGTCATGTTGTTATCCCGTTGTGCGGAAATTATTTTATAAGGATGGTGGACTGGAATTATTCCCTTTTTCTTTGTTGATACGCAGTATCTTGAGCATATATTGCTCAGAGTTAAGATAAAAGGGGTTACGCCTGATATATTTTCCTACCACGGAGATTGGGTGCAATTTGAGCATCTCGACGATCAAACTGGGAATCAGCTTGCCATGATCGTAGTGTATCAAGGCAATGATTGGTGCATTTTGAAAGGTAAAAACAGCATCGGAGGCTGCCTCATATTTGAGAATTTGCTCAGGCGTGGCGATATCCTTGACCAGCCATGTCATATCAATCGAGATGCGTACCGCTTTCCAGCCCTCGCGCAACGCTTGTGCGATGAATGTTTGATGCTGAGAAAGCAAAAAATACGGATCGAACCGCTTGCCATTCGGCAACAATGGCTCACGCTCCTCACTCAGCACTAATTGTCCTGATTCGACGAGTGCATCGACATCAACCTGTAACTTCCGCAACTCCTCGCGTAGTTCCTTCACCTGAGCGGGCGCGGCTGCGAAGAAGCACTTTTCGGAAAGCGATAACCCCACACGTAGCAGACGTGCGGTCACGCTCGGTATTTCCGTCACCTTGCTATACAACTGGCAGATATGTGAGCCAGGGGGAATACGTTCCGACTTACCTTCAACGCTAAGATCCATATCTACCTCCACGGGCCGTCCCTGCTTTCGTTGCACGATGCGCCTGGAAGAGACGCGCAGCCCGATTACTTAAACTAACAGCTATCCAACCCATCAAACCAAACATCAGTATGCCCAGTAGCAGCATGACAAGTAAGATTATCAGCGTGCGTTGCAGTGATGCGCCTGTGGCATACGAGACCAGCAGCGTCAACACGACAATACCAGGCAGAAACAGGAGAATCCAACCAAGAATGACGCGCAAACTCTGGCGCGGAGTGAGCGGCTCTTCCCCATTGAATGGGAACAGTATACGCCGTATTAAAGAGTATTGAGGACGTGTCGTATGCTGCGATACAGACGTATCCCTCTCAGAGTCATTCATTGCTCATCCTTCTCTGTATTGATGCTCCAAACGCCGTTGCAGCATATCCTCCGCTTGATAGAGAATGTGTACCTCGTTTCGATAGGTGAGATGGCGAAATGCCTCATGAATAGAAAACCACTCGACGACATCATATTCGTGGTCGTGTAGAGAGGTATCTCCGCCGATAGCTTCTAACAAAAAATGGCGCACCTGCTTACGATAATGCACCGAATCGCGTGTGAATGAATACGTAACACTTCCGATATAGGCGATGAGACGAACCTGAAGTCCTGTTTCCTCCTGAGCTTCGCGTACCGCGACCTGCTCGACGGTTTCGCCCGCCTGTGGTGTTCCCTTGGGTAATGCCCAGAGACCCGACTGAGTACGCCCCACCAACGCCACTTCGACTACATGAATAATGTCCGCCTTAGATTGGTTATTATCTATAGATTGGTGCGTGTGCATACCCGCAAAGTCGTGCATAGGGGTGAGCCGGAAGACGACGCCACCCGCTGAGTACGCACGTATTGTTTGATGATGTTCCATCTCTCTACCACTCAACCGGAAGTTTTCTATTACGGTATACTATACAACATTTCCACTTTCCACCAGGACTTTTGTACGGAAACTTGTGCGAGTATAACGAATGTCATGAAGAGTGTCAAGATAAGGCTCGCCGAATCGCGCTCACGTTTTTAGCGGGTATTTCAGGCGAGACCGCACCTTCGGAAGCAAGCAGGAAGTGTCTTCCGCCCGTCAACTCTATGGCCTTCCCTACCTCTTCCTGTACCTGATTCGCTGTACCATTTTTCAACGTGGTCTGCTCACTCAGGCCGCCCATAACAGCTTTTCCCGAACGCCGTTTGCCTTCACCAAGGTCGGGATTACTCTCGTCGTTGGCCTCCCAGTTAATTGCCTGGACAGGATAGGAGGCAAGCTGATCGAAGTAAATCTGAGAGCCACTATTATGCAAAATGGTAAACTTGCTTCCGCGCTTAATTGCATCTAAAAACTCAAGATCGTATTGCTCACCAAATTCGCGGTACTGGTCTGCGGTGAGTACACCCGCACTAGCCCACTTGTCGGTAGAGTAGAAAATACCGCTCGCTCCCTGCTCCATACAGGCAATTGCGAAAGAGGTAAGAGTCTCGGTAATTGTGCGTAATGCCGCATGCATAGCCGATCTGTCTTCGCGCAGCGTTTGTAGCACCACGTCTCTATTATTACCTGCGAGATAACGTGCTACGCCGAGCGGACAGTAGATAGTTTCGACAAAGTATGCATCATAGCCAACGGAATGGTTGATCAACTGCAACGCCTTCAACTGCTCACCCAATACCTTGCGGTCTGGCTCCAAAGGTTGCAAACGTCGCCAGTCGGAGGGCGTTCTGATGGGGCTGCTCTCGTAGACCGTTCCCTTATTTTTTTCGCCAGAAGGCCGCGCCTTCACACCCCAATCTTCGACAGCATATGATGTACGAGGGTACACATTCAGAAAATCCCAATCGTTACGCGTGAAATTCTCAATCATCGCCTCCGCAAAGCTCTGTACATTCCATTCGCGCTCATAGTCATGTCCCCACAAACTCGCGGGCACGCGGTCAACCGCATCGCCACGCAATGCAGCATCAACACGTTCCTTCTTATTCATCCT
>CAXUGH010000177.1:0-3054 GCA_964250365.1 uncultured Ktedonobacteraceae bacterium | reverse complement strand
TTATTCCTCTAATTCTTTGAATCGGTAGCCCACGCCGCGTTCGGTGAGAATATATTGTGGGTGAGACGGGTCTTTCTCTATTTTTTGGCGTAGATAGGTGATATAGAGGCGCAGGTAGTGTGCCTCATCCCGATATTCACGTCCCCACACTTTCGAGAGTAGCGTTTCGTGCGTCAATAGATGACCTGCGTTATTGACGAGATGGTAGAGCAGGCGATACTCTGTGGGGCGCAAGACGACCTTTTTGCCGCGCACAATAACCTCACGGCGCGAGAAATCAATATGCAGGTCGGGGTCTACCACGATCTCGGTTTTGCGTGCTGGAGGCGGTAAGAGCGAACGCCGTAGCAACGCACGAATGCGCGAGAGCAGTTCGCGCGGATTAAATGGTTTAGCAATATAATCATCGGCTCCAAGGTCAAGCCCTCGAATACGATCCTGCTCGTCCTGGCGCACGGTTAGCATAATCACAGGCACGGTAGAGACTTCTCGAATGGCCTTGAGCGTCTCGAAGCCGTCCATTTCAGGCATCATCACGTCTAGCACCACGAGGTCGGGCAGATGTTCGCGCAACTGGTCGAGTGCCTCAATACCGTTGCTGGCCTCAATCACAATATAATGTTCAATTTCTAAGTTCATACGCACGAAATCACGAATGCGCGGCTCATCATCCACAATCAGAATCGTCATATCGCGCTGATCGAATACATCCATCCTTAAAACACCACCATCGGTAAACGCGCGTTCTCTTCACGCGGCACGCTAAATGAGAAGGTCGAGCCTTGACGTAGAGTACTCTCGACCCAGATATGACCGCCGTGCGCCTCCACAATCGCACGCGCGATGTAGAGTCCGAGACCGGCTCCTGGCAACGCCTGAGAGGTGGAATCGCCCGCACGCTGAAAACGGTCAAAAATATGTTCCTGGTCACGCAAGGAAATGCCCATGCCAGCATCGCTGACGCTCACGATGACCTCTTCGCCTGTGGCACGGCATGTCACGGTAATAGCGCGTTGGCGTGGCGAGTACTTGACGGCATTATCCAGCAGATTTTGCAAAACCTCTTCCATGCGGTCACGGTCCGCCATCACCGTCGGCAGGTGCGCGGGAATATCTATCGTCACCTCGACATCTGGATTTTTCGCCCGTAGCCGCCGCACCATGCTCTCGATTAACACCGCCATATCCAGCGGCGCCAGTTCCATCTGCATACCGCCAGCCTGAATGCGTGAGGCGTAGAGCAGGTTGCCGACCAGTTTGTTCAAACGGTCGGCCTCTTCCTCGATAGCCTGTAAACGCGGACGCAACACCTCTGGTTTGAGGTTGGCATCGGGTCGTGCCAGCGTCGAGGCGTAGCCTTTGACAATCGCTATCGGCGTCTGTAGTTCGTGCGAGATGATCGAAATGAAGGTCGAACGCTGCTCTTCCTGTTGTCGTTCACGCGTAACGTCGCGCACATTGAGAATGCCGTTCATTGGCTCGCTCCGCGTCGAGTATACGCACGAAGCCGTGATGCTAGCATCGAACAGTTGCCCATCACGCGTCGTCAGCATCATCTCTCGATTGACCACCGCCTGACCCGCGAACGCCTGTAAAATCGGTGAGTCTTCCAATCCCAGATCGTTGCCGTGCCGATCCTTTGGACGCAACACCTCAAAGTAGAAACGCCCCAGCACTTCATCTTCACGCCAACCCGTTAAACGTTGCATTGCCGGATTAAAGTCTGTTATACGAAGTGCATAATCGACGGTAAGGATACCCTCAGCACTATTCTGAAAAATGGCGGCGAGACGACTCTGCGCCTTTACCAGCGACTGCGATTTCAGCGCGAAACGTAGACCTGACGCAACCTGAGCGATAAACAAAGAAATCGTACTTTCGTCGCCCTCAAAACAAGAACGAGTGTATGCAGGTCGAATCAGATGCAGTACGCCAAGCATCCCCGCCCCATCATATAAGCAGAGCGAACATCGCTCTACCGACTGCACATGCGTCTCCTCAATGCCCATCTGCCGCGCAATCTCCGGCGCAATTGGCTCTATCACAAGCGGATGTTGCGAAGCTGGCTGTAGGCCACGTTCGGCTAATGTAAGCAGAGGCGTTAGGGCGGCATCTGGCAAGTTGTAGGAGGTATATTCCTTACTACTTTTGATATCAAACGCCTCGTTTGAGACTTCAAACACGCCCGACTCACCACCAAGCAAACGTACTGTGCTTCCCACCAGGATGGTCATCGAATCATACACATCCTCGGCCTGTTGCACTTGGGATAAAGACATCATAGAGAGAGGCTCCACTGGACAGAGTTTCTTATCGGTGTTATTGTAACACAAATGACGAGAGGTGAGTAGACTTCATGCATTTCGACATCTTTACGCTGTTCCCCGCCATGTTCCAGGGACCATTTAGCGAGAGCATTCTGAAACGCGCACAGGAGCGGCAGTTGCTCTTTATCGCGCTGCACGACATCCGCGCCGCCACAACCGACAAACACCATGTCGTTGACGACTACCCATACGGCGGTGGTGCTGGTATGGTCATGAAGCCTGACCCTATTTTCGCCGCCATTGAAGCGGTCCATCAGGGTGGTCCCATTATCCTGCTCACGCCGCAGGGTCGCCTCTTCAACCAGAGCATCGCCCACGAACTCGCACAGGAGCCACGCATCACCCTTCTGTGTGGACACTACGAAGGCATCGACGAGCGCGTCACGCAACACCTCGTCACCGACGAAATCTCCATCGGCGACTATGTACTCACCGGAGGTGAGATCGGTGCCATGATTATCGTCGATGCCGTGAGCCGCCTCCTCCCCGGCGTCCTCACCGAAGGCTCGACTGACGACGAATCGCACAGCAACAACCTGCTCGAATACCCCCAATACACGCGCCCCCCCGAATTTCGCGGCTGGCATGTCCCCGACGTACTCCTCTCCGGCAACCACGCCCAAATCGCCCGCTGGCGCCGCAAGGAGTCGCTAAGGAAGACACGAGCGAGACGACCCGATTTGTTTGCTAAGGTGGATGTGAGTGGGAAGGAGGATAGGAAGATTAT
>CAXUGH010000176.1:0-10937 GCA_964250365.1 uncultured Ktedonobacteraceae bacterium | reverse complement strand
CCTACTTGAGTTTGCCAGCCTCTTTGACGCGCGGTCTGTTTCTTAATGTAGTCGAGGACATCAGTTGCCTTCAGCGTCGTCTCAGCCATGTTTTCCAGTCCGGTCATCTGTGCCCGATGGCGGTTTCTGCGGTCACGTCCCTGCTCTTCTTGAAAGGAGAGGGCGGCAAGCGTTCCCAGATGCTGAGACGCTTGATAGAATGGCTCAGAACCAGCCTCTTTGTTGACTCGTATGATAAGCTCTACACGTTTTTTCATGCCTGTTCTCTTTCTAAATGGAAGGGGTCGGAGAACGAAAGGCGTCCAAAGCCTTCCGCACGGCGACGCCCAATGCCCTGCTCCTCGGTTGCTCGTAGTGCCTGTAGAAAATCGTTATCTGGCTTTTGTGTACAGGCGAAGAGGAAAGTGGAACCCATTTCCAGCGCGTAATCATGAGAGCGCGGTGTACCCCACAGTTCATTCCAGCCTGTAACCCGTTGCGTTCCCACCGATTGATAGACGCGCTCAAAGCTATACCTTTCGGCAGGCAATCCCAATAACGCGGGAAGAGTTTTCGGCTCTACCGTTTTCTGATAACGTAGGAAGGAATCGCAGAGAATCGTCGGTGATTGTAGCGTAAGAGCAAAGTAAAAGGGATCGCGTTGCTGTATGCGGAAGGTTTGCACTTGTTGCTGCATTGCGTCATCGAAGCGGCGTAGCTTGTCGCTAAAATCTGTTGCTTTGTTCACTAAGCCATCCTCAAGCTTTATACTCACACGTCCCAGACCGCGTGTACGACCCGTCCCTATGCGAACAACATTCTCGTACTTTAGTGGTTTATCAACGTCTGCCGTTTCAACAAAACTTTTAAAATCCTGCACGAGTTCATCAGGCAGCAGCACCTCACCCCAAAAGCGTGTCCCATCATCGAAGACTTCACGGTTGTAGAGAATGCTCTCTTCCACAATACCCCATTTACGGTTAATACCTGTGCGTGTTTGGAGCCGCGTATTGGTATCAGCCATTGCACGCAGATACCGTTCCCTTCTATCGCGTATGTAATAGCCGCTGATATGATCCATTGTTTGTCCACAGGGGGCATCACTATACTTTTCCTGCTGATAGCCACACACCTCATGGTCATGAAACGGCGTTAGCAAGGTGGGTATAGCAGCGTGTGTCCGCTTCAATAAAGCGAAGGCACCCCAATCGAGCAGAGTATCGCGGACGCCGTGCCGCTCATCGACATTCTCTTCATGCGGCAATGCTAGAAAGCCAGAGAAGCGTTTGCATGTCTGAGCAGTCCTGGGAAGAGGCAGCACAGGCTGATCCGATTTTTGAAAACGACTCTGCCGAAAACAAGCAGGATAGAGATGTGGAAAGTACACTTGTTCTGAGAGAAAGAAGCGTGCAAATTCATCATGTGCTTTCGGTCGCAGCATGAGATGAGCGGCGGCAAGACTACCAAGCAGCGTTGCGCCAGGAATAGAGTGTGTTGTCGCCACACCGCCTTCGGCCTGATCGGAGCGTATCGCCAGTGGAGAGAGGGCGGTCATGCTTAGAGAGAGTCGTTTCATGCCTGACCTCCCGCATCTGCATAGGCATTGAGCGCGTCGTCCAATTGCTCTATCCAGGAACGCCACTCTCCGTTGTCGCACGGTTTCTTATCGAGGAGCAACCGCGTAATAGAGCAACGGCACTGCCCCTTCCCCGTCGATTTGTTACCGCCGAGTCGCTCGATCATGAGCAGACCAGCGAGCAATACTAAGAGCGAGTAGGTTGGTGTCGGCACATTTGATTGTGTCGCTCTCAGCATCTCGACAGGAGTGCAGTTGAGTACACCTTTGATTGTTCCCAGAAAGAGGTGATCGCGCGTGCCAAACTCACTGGTGTACAGTGCTTCGTTTGCTGCTGTGCGTGTTACGCGGTCTATACGCACCTGTGTGGCAATGCTCGTCTGCATATCTTCACTGGCTTCGTACATCAGCTTCTCATGCTCATCGAACACGGCATCGTCGAAGCGCAAACCGCCGGGGTAGAGCGGTGAACCAAAGATACGCGCGATCAGTGGGGGAGCTTTGCCGAATTGTGCCAGTGCAGCGTAAGCATCGTGTGGACTGGCGGGCTGTGCATTTGGCACGTAAAAGCGACACAGTTGTTCGCAATGTTCGCGCAACACACCTTTGAATGTCGAAGCTGGCACATAGATATGACCACCAGCGTCGCGTATGACTGTGCGATCAATCTGCCCTGCGGTAACACCTGTGCCGAGATGAAATGGTGCATCGAAGCGCAGTTCATAGTCTATTTGAACAAGCATATCCTGTTGTACCCTTTCTATGACAGAACAAAATCATAGAGTTCAATAAAATCGAGTAGCGGTGTACGATACACGCTCTGGCTAGTGTTGCTCTCCGCACCATCGAGAAACCAGGGGAAGAGCGGCCCCATATCCTCTTGCCGTTTCGTCGGACGCGTATCGAAGTGCAGTACCATATCTTTCATGAAGTCGCGCTCGTCTTTACGCCAGTTACGCAGCAATGCGAGTGCCTCGACAATGGTTGTGGTTTGATTTAACTTCAGAATAGCCTCACGCAACTGGTGAAGTTTCGTGCGTCCCAGACGCATTTGATTGCCTTCTTTCAACTGCTGAATGAGCCAGTCGAGGTCTGACAGCGTGTAGGGGCGTAGAGTTGCAAAAAACTCATTTCTGCTACCGCCTACTGGCTCGCGGTGCATCTCGCTATACTGCTTCTGATAGCCCAGGCTAGTGTTGCCCGTCACTACGACAAAGCTGACGCGTGTTTTATCTTGCGCGTTGTCGCTGGAAGCGGTGTCTTTTTGCAGTTTTGCCCCCGACTTCTTCGCAGCCTTTATTGTCTCATCGACAAGTGAGTAGAGCAGCGCGAAGGGATATTTAACGGGCGCGAGGACGACACCAATTGACAACGTATACTCTTGCGTATCCTTGTGAAACTTATCTGCAAGTGTTTGTGCAACTTGCATCGCTTTATCCGCAGGTGTGACCATCACGATATCATCGCCACCGATAAGGAGAACATCGAAGGGAAACGTCTTTACTTTTGCTCCTTGCAAGGGAAGATGTGTTGTAATCGCGTGTCCCATAGCGGCAAAGACGGCATCATCAATCTTTTTTGCGAAGTTATGGACTTCCTGTAGCGTTAGCTGTTCTTCCATAGCCTTGCCCATACCGTTCGCATCTGCGTAAATCAGGCCAAGATATTCTTTACCGTGTGTAAAATCTCGGAAGTCGTTGAAGTCTTGCGGACGCTGCGGAATTGGCGCGGTAGGCGGTAGGTAGTTGTCATCTAAAGATTGTAGAATACGACCCCAGAGAGTTCGTTGCGTCATAGATGGTTTTTTTGCGCTTTCCAGCCTATCCTTCACAAACCTGTCTTCTCTGCGCTTTTCAATGCAGCGGTGGCAATAGTGATCATCATCATCTGGGTCTTTAGACACGTATTGTGCATAGGCATCGCCGCACGAATCACAGGTACTTAGCAATGGATGTGAGGGGAGCGCAATCGGAGTTGGTTCAGTAGGTACCTTTCCCGCTCCCTGTGGTGCTCCATCCATAGAGAGGCTATCTTTCGCCATACGTAGACGGAAACGGAGCAGTTTCAGAACATCCGACATCTTGACGTTGTTACCCAAATCCTTTGCGGTCATAAGGTCTTGTTCGCCATAATCGGGAATAGGTTGAATGGCATAGGTGATAGAGGCTCCGCCACCTGTTTGCTCATGATAGAGCTTTTGCACCGCCTTGCCTAACTTTTCCGCATCCTCTTCTGAGTCAACAACGAAGAGCGCGGAGCCGCCATTAGCGTAGACTGGAATCATATTCTTGAATTCTTGGGCCGCGTTCGCTGTCATGACACGGTTGAGTTTGTCGAGGAGAGAGCTTGCGCCGCGAATCTCTTTGAGTTTGTTGGTGCCAAAGACGTAGCTCTTGATATGGTTGGTATCGAATGCAATTAACGATTGGGACACGATTGTTCCCCTTTCCACTCAGACATTTCTCTTATTGCTCACTATAGTAGCATGTTTTCGCAAGAGATACATTCAAAGTAATTGCCAATTTTCTCGAATTAGTTAGGATGCCTTTTTGCTCTTCATGAGATATACTTCACTTATCAGCGAAGTAGTCGGCAAACTTTTCCTGCACAAAACGATAGTCCAGGCGTATGTTTTCCGGTACGTCCCAGGTGTTGCGGCATTCGCGGTAAATCTTGTTTGTGTAGTAACTGATGGTTGACGAATCGAGGTGTAGTATATCAGCAACATCATGGGGGTGATGTCCTTGCGCGATAATCTGAACAATCTCACGAGAACGCTCTTTTAGCGCATTCATGACCTGCTGGCAATGCCTCTGATCGTCGGCCTTTTGTTGTTCGCGCTGTGTTTTAATGGTGTCAGAGGGCTTGCGATTGAGCATCATGGCGAAGAATGGTTGAGCGGCACGCGCGAAGGGGACAGAGATGAGGCGGCGTCCTTCTTCCGCTGTGACATGCATGGTACCACTTTTATCGGCACGCTCTTTGACAGGCTCAGGCGTATACAGGTGTAGCAGCTCGTCGGGCGTATCGAAGTATAATAGGGCTGCTGAGAACGAAAGGAAGGTCATCAAGCGACGACCAGCAGAGATAGAGAAGTGAATAATGCGCTGTTGTCGCTTGAGGTCTCGAATAAGCTCGCCGATAGTATCGAGGGCACCATTCGCGGTTGCCTCATCGACAATATCCTCAATGACGGTGTTGTAATGGCTGAGGAGTTGCTGGCGAAAAGAAATGATCAGCGTCTGCCCCTGAAAGCTATAGGAGTCGCCGACGAACTCAGCTTGAAGCCGTTCAAGCGATTGCTGAATACGCGGTGAGGAGGCAGGATACAGCACAATCACCTCGGAGATTGGAACACCTTGTAGAAGGAGCATGTCGAGTGTGAAGGTTACGACCTGTGGCTTTCCACCCAGCGTGGCAACTAGCGTATGCTTATAGCCGCTATATGCAGTGTTCCTTTGCATTATTCTCTCTCGTTTCCCATCTAACACAAACTACTTTTCTCAAGGAGAAGATACATGGTCAATACAGATGATCTCACTACTGGCGTTATCCCCTCGGCTTCATTTCCAGCCATTATCATTGGTGGTGCCCCCAACGCAGGAAAATCGGTTCTTACATATACTTTGACGCGCGAACTACGCCGTCTCGAAATTCCTCACTTTGTATTCCGCGCAAGTACGGATGGCGAAGGCGACTGGTTCCTGCGCGGCGACCTTGACACGGTGCGTGAAATTCGTAAGCAAAATAAAGGCAAATGGTCGGACAGGTTCAGGAAGCTTGTCAGCCAGGACCTCGCACATCGTCAGCTTCCCCTGATCGTCGATTTAGGCGGCATACCACGAGACGAGGATACCTGCATCTTTGAGGTCTGTACACACGCCATTCTATTGCTCAAAGATGATGAGCGAGATGCTACTGAGACATGGCATCGCTTCATCATTGATAATAGGCTAGGACTCATTGCGGAACTACGCTCCCAACTAGGAGGAAAATCTGCTATCACGGCAAATGAGAAGATTCTCACAGGCACGATTACGGATTTGCTACGAGTAGAGCGCATACCTGAGCGTAGAGGTGATCCCGTGTTTGATGCGTTAATCGGGCGAATCATTGACCTTTTCAGAACGTATACTCCCGAACAAATAGAGACATTCCATATCAATAGCGCATCGGTAAAGCCAGTAGTAAATCTCAAACGCGAATTGTATGACCTGGACCCTAGTAGCGACGAATGGTCTGCAGATTTGCTGCAACCTCTGCTGGAAAAACTTTCTCCATACACTGCAATGGCAGCCTATGGACGTGCCCCCAACTGGGTCTATACTGCACTAGCAATGCATGCCTATCCACAACCATTTCACCAATTTGATGCATGTCTCGGCTGGGTTCAGCCACAACCGCTACAAGTCTCACAACAACCCTCCGGTGAAATTATAGGGATTGACTATAAGACAAGCGGCGATGCCTATATCGTTCGCGTTCGTCCCACTCACTACTATCTCGACTACACAGAGGCTGAGCAACTCGCATTTCCAGAGCCACCAGCCAACATGGGCGTGATTGTAAGCGGCAAAATTCCTTTCTGGCTGTTTACCTCGCTGGCTCGCTTTTATGCGGATAGAAACGTGCCCTGGATTGCCGTGAACTACGTTTTCAATAGTAGACCTGTCGTTGTCTATTCGCGCGTAGCCTCTCATCCTATCGGCAAAACGTTGCCGAAGCTTACTTAATCTGATACTACTGGACACCGATGGAGATTATATACTATGATAAGCTCAAGTGCAATATTATAGGTAGAAATTACTAATAGCATTTCGTAGAATGGATGGTATATCCTGTGAATAATCAGCAGCAGTCTGTAGAGGGAGTGCAAGCACTGCCCATTCGCCCTGCATGGCGCACAGAGCCGGATATCGACATCGAACGCCAGATATTCTTACGCCAGTGCCTGTCTATTGTACCCAACTTTCAACGCGGTATCTATCCCTTCAAAGAGGTGCGCCTGACACGCGCCGATGTCGAGTGTTTGCTGGCGACGCATGAGCAGGGGCGCGGTCCGGTCGATTGGAGCGATGTATCACAACGCGAGCGGCAGGGAATCGACCTGCGCGGGGCAGACCTGCGCCATGTCAATTTGCGCGGCCTACCACTTGCATGTATGCGCGGCGGATTGACGCAGCAAGAGTGGGTTGAGACGACGCTCGAACAACGAGGGCTGGCAGGGGTGCGCCTAGATCATGCGGACTTGAGCGAGGCACATCTGGAAGGGGCATTATTGCGCGGCGCGTTCCTGCAAAGTGCCTCGCTCCGTCAGACACATCTGGAACAGGCGGTACTCTTTCAGGCGCATTTAGAGCGAGCATATCTTCGCAAGGCGCACCTGGAAGGGGCAAACATGATGTATGCCAATCTGGAAGGGACGTATCTGCGGAAGGCATGGCTGACGGGTGCCGACCTGCGCCATGCGCTCTGTAACGATGCCACCATGCTCGAAAAGGTCACGCTCTCTGATAAGCGGTGGGGATGCGTTCAGATTGCCGATATTCACTGGAATGATTGCAACCTCGCGCTCCTCGATTGGAGACGGATCGCGCCGCTCGGTGATGAAGTTATAGCACACACTCTGTCGATGCGGAATGATAGCAAGAAGACGCTCAAGGACAAGCAACACCACCTCGATAGCTATCAGGCGGCGGCGCGTGCCAATCGTCAACTCGCCAACGCGATGCGAGCGCAGGGCATGAACGAAGAAGCTGTACCCTTCGCCTATCGCGCCCAGATTTTGCAACGCGCGATTCTCTGGCGATATCTCGTCTGGGGAACCGACACCTTCTTCGAGGAGCAGACTCCGCACACAGGTCTGCGTCACATAGTACATCTCGTCCTCGATAAGATACGTACAGGCGCGGCCTACCTCTTCTCGTGGTTTCTCGACATCCTCGCGGGCTACGGCTACCGACCCGAACGGAGCGTTGGCATCTACCTGTTGACAGTCCTTCTCTTCACCATAATCTATCTCTTCGCGGGCAATCTCCCGTTCGGGCAAGCTCTCGTCTTCAGCATCACCGCCTTTCACGGGCGCGGCTTCCTGCCCGGACCATTCAAACTCGATAGTCCAGTCACAGCCCTCGCTGCGTTCGAGGCGGTGATGGGGCTGTTCATCGAAATCAGTTTCATCGCCACCTTCACACAAAGATTTTTTGGAAGGTAATACGCAATGATATAAACAAACAAATTATCGTTGTAGTCTCCCATAGACTTATTCATGTAAGTAATTTTTACTCACATGAATAAGTCTATGTAAGTATTTTGGTTAGTAAAAATGCTTGACACTTTTGTGAAATCCGTGTATTATCTCATTAAGATATTCTTTTTTCAACAAGGAGGTAGACAGCCTTGAAAAGGTCCTTTCTAGTGATTGAGTAGAAAATAAGTAGCTAACTAAAGCCATGATAATGCAGTTGCTCCAGAGAGTCATCGTTTTGATGATGCTGCAGGAGCGAGGTTAAAGCCAACAGCAAACTTAGAGCCAACGGTAAACATCAAAAAGGTGATTTTTGAATAGCAGTATCATGCTCTCTGGAGCAACTGTCCATTGTAATGCGTCTTTATTAGTTAGCTTAGTGAGTTTATGCCTATGTGCTAGCCTCACGCTGCTTAATCCCTGGAGGAATTTGCATGAAAAATTATGCAGAAAATTCCGAGCCTGAAAAATCAGAAATCGAAGAGATAGATGTGTGGCCGTCCATCGTAACAACACCAGAAGATTCCATTATTCGACTTTCTCAAAATCACAGCAAGAACCATAAGATTCTTGCCGAAGAAGTCGATGCTTAGATAGCGGTGAACCAAGAGTTGATGCGACAAGAAATAGCTCGGCTACTCATGAAGCTATACATCATCGCATTCTTTGTCGGATTAGTCGTTTTTGTTTTCACACAAAACGTTTGGCTACTCGTGGCTTGTGGGCTTCCTCTACTAGTTCGCTCGATAGTCGGATATTTTTTCCGACATCCTAAAAAGTAGAAAACTAATCCACTCTAAGCTCCAGCCAAATCTTAGGTAAGTAGTTATAGATAGAACTGGAGAAACAAATGGCAGAAAAGAAAAAAGAGCGGCTTCAATTTGACTTCTCATTAGAAGCACTAGAGCGGCTCGATAAACTTAAAGAAAAGTCTGGTGCGACAACAAGAGCAGAAGCCGTAAGAAATGCGCTTCGAGCTTATGAGTGGATTATAAACGAACTCGATCCAGATTACACCGTTACAGTAACTAAAGGAGGCAAGGAGGTATCTAAATTTAAAGCCCAACTACTCCTAAAATAATCACGAATATCAGATAGGTGAGGCTTCTCTAAGCTTTGACATTGAAGCCCCTTCCTACTTGCCAAAGGAAAGTAAATCTGATATTATATATGCATCGAGAGGTATTGAAACTGCATCTCGTGACATTAATTAGCAACTTGATTTCTCAGCTCAAGAAGCACTTTCCCGTTAGGGTTTGAAAGAACATCCAAGTCAAATGACTTGGATGTTCTTTTTATAAAAACAGCAACAAAAAGCGGGTAGCCTTAGTGCTACCCGCTACAAGTATGTACGACTATTTTTTTGCATCCAAGCTCTATAACCCCACAACAAATGGATTAGCGAGAGATCACAGGGTTTTCACGTATAACGCCTATGAGTGAGTGAAGAAATGTACATCAATGAGTTGCCCAACGCTTTATTTATCGTGTGAGATCAGTTTCCAGAAAACGTACACGTCCCATCCCCATTGAGGTTTTGTAGCCAGCACCAGTGTAAAAGGCGAGTTGCGAGAGGAGCCAGATTTGGCGCGGCAGCGAGAGCGGCGACCTTGCGCGTTCACTCGTCTCTTCATTTTCATTGTTACTTGCAATAATATCGGGTCGGGAGTCGCGTAAACTATAGGTGCAGCGTCCCACGAAGCCCTGCTGTACGTGCTTTGTGAAATGAATGTGATGCGGTTGCAGGTCGTAGTCGGTGATAATCACGCCATCCTGTAAGGTGTAATCTTCGATGAGCTGAGGCTGGATGACACTCGCCAGCTCTGGTGGGGCGATATCTTCCCAACGTTTCGCTAGATTAAGGAAGACGTAAGGCGGCAATGGTAACAGAGCGTAGTGCGGTCCGTAACCACTTGTGGCACGAGTACGGTTGAAGGTGGTCAGGTACGTAAAATCGAGCGTCACCTGCTCAAGAACACGAGATGGTACCTGTTGTGCCTGCTCAATCAGCGTCGTCAACGAGGTAAAGCCACATTGACCGGAGGGATGCGTTGGCGTCAAAATCACCTCTTCAAGAGTGAAACGCTGCCGACCAAGCTGCAAAAAGTGCTGTGTCACCTGATGTGGATTGGGATAATAGCGCATCAGAGCCTCGTGCAGTAGCGGAAACAACTCACCGAGCAGGAGCGTAATGCGAATAAAATAGGTCTTCTGTGGGTCAAGAGGCACATGCACATTATCACGCTCGGCATGCATCATGCGCTGCTCAGGCCAATCGAACTGCAAACTCGAACAGGTAAAGAGGCGTCGCTTATTGCCATCGTGCAACCATGCCGAGACATCGGGTGCCGTATCACGCAACCAGCGCAGAAAGGCCGCATGCACCAACTCGCCCGAAAACGCCATCAACGTCCCCGCCTGTATCGGACGCACGCGCAACAAAAACGCATACAGCCGCGTCGGAGCCACACCCAACGGCATACTCTCTCGACTCACCATAACACAACACCTCGCTTCACAAAATACATATTCCAAACCCCAACGGGTTGCCCAAGCCTCACATGTCTTGACGAAAGTAGTATGCCACAAGCATTATTTTACGTCAATCATGTGATAAGCGTTAAGTAGCATGACAGGGGCAAGCCCTGTCACTACTATATCCCGTAGTGCCGCTTGCGCGTCTATAGTAGTGACAGTGGCTCTGTCCCTGTCATGAGAACAACGTTAATCTCTATGACTTCTAAATCACCCTGAGATCATCCCCTACCGCGCGACCCCAAAGTGATAACATCTTACGCTCAAGGTACGCGCAAAAATTGGCCTCGCGCCTCAACACGCTTCTCAGGCCACTTGCAAAAGTGACTTTGATGCACTATACTCAGTTCAGAAACGCAAAACAGGCACATAAAGCTCTTCTAATGTGGAGGTTCGCGCAAACGACCCTATGAGACCGCTCATGGAGCCATGCGAGTATCCGTGCGGTTGCAAGGGGGATGGGACCCGACGGGGATGGAGACATTGGAGCTTCCACAAGTAAAGCATTGACATCAGGTTGCAAGGGGGATGGGACCCGACGGGGATGGAGACATACCCAAAGCCAGTTGCTGGCCATCAGGAGACCATGTTGCAAGGGGG
>CAXUGH010000175.1:0-10950 GCA_964250365.1 uncultured Ktedonobacteraceae bacterium | reverse complement strand
GCGCATAATCACCTGTGCGACGCGCGGCGAGAAGTTTTCGCGCTCAATCACAGCTTCGGGATTATTTGCTAGCTCTGTACGGAGCGTCTCTTCCGTTGATACACGATGGACAAAGTTTCTAATCTGCTGTTCTTCCATGACGGATTGGGTCCTTTCGTTGCTAAATGCAAGGGATGATACGTAAGGATACGTACTTCTTGTACAATGGCAAGCAAATACAAGTAGAGATAGGCAATATTATTACCAATACATACTTGAGGGATAAGCTCCATGTACAGTTGTAATGATACACGGATGCTATTAAGTAACGCAAGAGTTCCGTGTGAAAATCCTGTGATTTAACGGTATTAAATGATGAATTTATATATTTCTATCAAATTTACAAAGGGCTAGAGAGATTGACGGATGTCTCCAATCTCTGTAAAATTCAAGGGGAACACAAGAAGGGGAAGATTCGATGGAAGATATGCTTTCATGGCAGAACGATGAGGACGAAGAGCTATATACTCTACTAGAGCAGGATGAGCTAGGCGTTCTCAGCAGTACACGTATTGTACTGGAACAGGGGGAACACGTTTGGATTGTGCCAGAAGGCGTGGAGCGTCTAAGCAGACAGTGGGTGCATGAATATGCTCATGAAGTTCCTACTGTTTCACTGTGGGACAATACCTATCACTTTTTCGATGGCACGGAGCGCACAGTCAATTGGTTGCTTTTGCTTGACGCGCTCAACTTTTGCTTCTGGGCAGAGAAGGACAAGGAGCGGTGGCGCATCTCCTATCAGGGCAAGACGCTCAATGGGTATTGGGCTGAGGCCGCCTCTCTCACACGAGCCGTAGAGGATGGTCTTCCTCTTTGGGATGCAGAGTATCTCAGCACGATTAGCGAAGATACAGTGGCTTCTATCTTCCGCCCTATAGAGAATTCGGACCCTATTCCTCTGTTTGAGCAACGTGTGGCAAACATACGCGAGGTAGGACGCGTCCTGCTAGAGTCCTATCAGGGGCAGTTCACACAAGCAATTATGCAGACTCATAACAACGCTGTCGCACTTGTGCAATTATTAGCAAGGAACTTTTCTTCATTCAATGACATCGTACTCTATAGAAATACTGAAGTTCGTTTTTTCAAACGCGCACAAATTTGCGTCGCGGATATCTATGGCTCTTTTGCTGGTAAACAGTGGGGTGCGTTTACAGACCTGGACAAATTGACTATTTTCGCGGACTACAAGCTGCCACAGATATTGCGTCATCATGGTGTGATTGAGTATACGCCCACATTGGCAGAGCGCGTTGATAGGAAGGAAGTATTAGAGGAGGGAAGTGAAGAGGAGATTGAGATACGCGCAGCAACTATCTGGGCCTGTGAGTTGTTGCGACGTGCAATGCAGCAACAGGGATATCAGATGAATGCGCTCACTCTCGATCAGAAGCTGTGGACACTTAGTCAGAACAGCGATAATATGCGACCATATCACCGCGTGCGAACTCAATATTACTAATTTTTATTTTTATCATAGAAACGAAAACCATGCCTATACATATGCTACAACAATTGCTCGCAGGATTAGAGCAACCGCCAATCTCACTGCCTACCCAGCTCGACCTTACGCGCTCAGTAAGCGGAGTGACATACGATTCACGCAACGTCGAAGCAGGGTGGCTCTTTGTCGCCGTTCCTGGAACACACACAGATGGGCGACGTTTCATAGTTGAGGCGGCGCAAAGAGGTGCAATCGCCGCATTAGGAAATCCTGTTGCGGAGACATTTCCTATTCCCTATATTGAGGTAGAGGATGTACGTACAGCGTTAGCCAATCTTGCCTGCACATTCTATGACTATCCGGCGCGAAGGTTATGTACGATAGGCGTGACGGGTACGGATGGCAAGACCACAACCAGCAATCTGATTACGACTATTTTGGAGGCGGCTGGCAAAGCAACGGGATTGATGACCACCGCTAACTTTAAGATGTTGGGGCAAGAATGGGAAAACACGACGCGCCAGAGTACGCTTGAAGCGGTGGAAATTCAGCAGTTATTGCGCCGTATGCTGGATGCAGGAGTCACACATGCGGTCGTCGAGGCGACATCTCACGGACTGGCATTAGAGCGCGTGCATGGCTGTGCCTTCGATGTAGGCGTTGTGACAAATATCACGCACGAACATCTCGATTTTCATAAAACGCTTGATGCGTACCGACGTGCAAAGGCGAAGTTGTTCGAGATGCTCGACCCGATACGCGATAAAGGTATCGGAAGTCACCCTGTAGCGATATTGAATCGTGATGACAGCAGTTACCAATTTCTCAAACCCTACTGTCGCGTACCTATTCTCGACTATGGCATTGACTCGCCCGCCTCAGTGCGAGCCGTCGATGTCAACCTACAGGCGCATAGCACACGCTTTCGCGTCGTATTGCCTGCTGCAGAGCAGGTTATAGAGACGCAGCTCGTGGGACGTTTCAACGTCAGCAACTGTCTGGCGGCTATCGCAGCAACGTACAGTCAAGGCATAGCATTGAACGATATCGCGCATGGACTCGCCACTGTGACCGGAGTAACGGGTCGTATGGAGAGCATTGACGAGGGGCAACCATTCGCCGTGATTGTGGACTATGCCCATACGCCGGATAGTCTACAGAAGGTGTTGGCAACACTACGTCCTCTCACGCGTGGCAAGTTGATGGTCGTATTCGGGTCGGCGGGCGAGCGCGATAGACAAAAACGTCCTGTTATGGGCCTGATTGCCGCGCAGATGACAGACTTCTTCGTTATTACAGATGAAGACCCACGCGAGGAGAATCGAGAGGCAATTCTGCGCGAGATCGCAGTCGGTGCCGAGTCCGTTGGTAAGCGACAGGGAAAAGACTTCCTGTGCATAGCGGATCGCACCGAGGCAATTCGGGCGGCGATTGCTCACGCAGAGCAAGGTGATACGCTGGTCTTAGCGGGCAAAGGTCACGAGCAAAGTATTATCGTTGGGCGCGAAAAATTGCCCTGGGATGATAGGAAAGTCACAAGAAAATTGTTAAAAGAATACCTATAATTGGGGAAAAAAAGGTGTACAATATCTATAAGGAAATCGTCTTTAATACACATATATATGTTTCTGTCTCTGCATCTACCGCGTTTCAATGTGTGAAATGTCCAGGCTATTATGACTCACTATGGGAGCTATTATGACGCTAGTATGGTTACTTCTTATCTTTGTGGTTTGTGCCGCCGCAAGCCTCGCATTCTGTGGCATAGCAGGAAAACTGTTTCCCAAGTTTCGTAGCGGTGAGTACAAGCCAGGAATGCACAGGCACGATGTGCCAGCGGGTGGACGCGAGTTCAAGTCGATTGAGCTTCCTCTTGTGGGAGGGCCAGCGTTTACACTTGCGATGGTCTGCGTTGGCATCGCGGCGGGTTATCTGCTGAATTTCAAGCAAGATCAATGGACACTTCTCTTTATTGGTTTAGGAGCAACTGTCGGTTTCATGACGGTTGGTTTTATTGATGATTGGAATAAAGTCTATAGTCAGGAAGGGCTTTCTGAGCGCAACAAATTTCTAGGCGTCTTTCTGATTTCTATAATAGCGGCGGCACTGTACTTTTTTCTTCTCCCTGCTGGTCGAGAGTCGTATAGTCCGTATAAAGATTTGCCATTACTAGGGAATCTCGTTTGTACTCATCGTCCTGTAAATGTCGATAGCCCTTGTCCCGTTGAATTTAAGCAAATTGGTCATATTGCCTATTTCGGTTGGCTGCTTTTCTTTATGCTCATGACGGGTGCGATTGGCAGCGTTACGTCATTGTCGGTTGATTTCAGCGATGGCCTTGATGGTTTAGCGGGCGGTCTGGTCTTTAGTGCGGCACTGGCATTTGGCATTATCGTAACAGGTCTAATTGATCCTAAACACTCAGGCGGTATCGTGCTTGAGGTGTTCGCGCTTCTTTGCGCGGCTGCTGTGCTAGGATATCTGCCCTGGAACTGGCCCTCGTCATGGGCAGCACGTAGAAAAGGAACAGCGAAACGCCGCTCCTCCATCATTATGGGTGATAGTGGAGCGTTAGCACTGGGTGGCATTCTTGCCATGATCGCAGTCTTTTCGCGGCAAGAGATCAATCTGTTGATGATTGGTGGTGCCTTCGTCTTGGAAGGACTGTCCGCACTCGTGCAATCGCGCCTGATGACGCGATTCTTCCGCAGACATCTCAAGGTGTTACGTTTCGCCAACACCGCGACGCGCGTTCCGCATACGGAGTTTCCGCTACCATTTCTCGCAACTCCGCTCCACTGCCATTTTGACCTGCTCGGTTGGGATAGACGGAGATTAGTCTATGGTGCATGGGCACTAGGTGCCTGTTTTGCCTTGCTTGGTGTCATGGCGGGTCTGGCTCCGCTGCCCTGGGAACGCTATCTCGGTCGTATTCTCGCCCTCGTGCTGGCATGGCTCATCTGGTCGAGTGGCTCATGGTCTAAACGCTACTTCATAGGCGAATATCCTGCGGAGCGCACACGCCGCCGTCGGCTGGCACTCTACTATGGCTACCCTTACCGCATCATGGGCATCAACCTCTGCCATCTGGTCGAGATCATCGAGGCTAGCGAAATCGTGATTGAGACGCCAGCCGAAGACCTAACTCTATGGCAACGAATGAACATTTTCGACGCACGCTCAATACTCGGCCTCTACTGCTACCGCGCGGGCTACTATCCAGCAGCACTCGCGCAATGGACGCGCATTCCAGAGAGCAATCGCGCGTTGCGTCCCGAAATTTCGCGGCTTCTGACTGAGGTTGAGACACGCATGGCACTTGAGAAACAAGAGACGCAACCCATGCGACGTATCATGCGGGAAGGACCTATTCTCACAGGCAACTTGCCACCAGCCGATCTTCCCAATCCACACGAACCAGTACGTAGCGAGGAGAAAATCGACGAGCGTGGCGGAAGCTGGACACCGTTACAAACATACGAGAATGATGGAAGACAACCAAAGATTGCCTCGAACAATGAACAGTCAATAGGAGTGCCCTCGCAAAATGGGAGAAGCACAAGTTTTGGCCTTGTAGCCGATACGAGTCCTCCCGACTCGTTGACTCCTACTCCATCATCGCCAGCTACTCATCAGGGTTGGCTATCGCGTCTGCTACGCCCATCCTCAACGAAAGAGTAAAGTTGAAAGCGTACCAACGGTGTCCTACTATTCAAGAAATCGTGCTAGTGAACCAGTTCGCCCAGTATGTAGAAATCTGGCAACGCAATGAACAAGAGCCAGACAATCCGAAAGTATGGTCCTATCGTCACTATGGGCCGGGTGACACGATTGATTTCTTCAGCATTGCTGTGCAGATTGAGATTGAGGAGTTCTATCGAGGACTAGAGTTTAACGAGGGAGAATTAGAAGACGAATAAGCAACCTTGCCAGGAAATACCCCTTGAAAATGGGAAAGCCCTGATGCTTATAGTTACCCACCTTGCCCGACGCAGGCATCTTCTGTCATAATAGATAAAATAGCAATTTTGCTCTCACATAGATAGGACTTCCCTACGCATGTCAATGACTTCCACGCCGCAGCAAGCACCTGAAACGCAACCTTCCAGAAAAGGACTACAAACATTTCAGGCACTGCGTTATAGAAATTTTCGCTTACTCTGGATAAGTCTGGTAGTGTCCTCTGTAGGAACGTGGATGCAGATCGTGGCACAGAGTCTCCTAGTACTTAGAATCACCAATAATTCGGCGTTCGCACTAGGTACAGTTTCGCTGGCGCAGGCGGTATCATTTTTTCTCTTTGCTTTAATTGGCGGTAGCATCGCGGATCGCACGGATAAACGCAAGTTTCTGCTTGTCACGCAGAGCCTTTCTATGTTGCTAGCATTCATACTTGGCACGCTCACAATTACGGGCGTAATTCAGGTGTGGATGATTGTTGTGCTTGCATTCTGTTCGGGTACCGTCCTCAGTTTCGATCAACCAGCACGCTCTTCGCTGATTCCAACGCTTGTTCCACGAAAAGACTTGATGAACGCTATCTCGTTGCAATCGGTAGTTTTTAACGGTGCTGCTGTATTTGGCCCTGCGCTAGCGGGTATTACGATTGGTTTGTTTAGCTATGCAGGTCAAGCTTTTCATATTCCTGGTAGCTTTCTAGGATTTGCGGGAAACTTCTACCTGAATGCAATCAGCTTCTTAGGAGTGCTGGTTGTCCTCTACCTGCTCCGCATTCCAAAAGAGGCAGAGGAGCAAGGAATGGAGCAGAGGCGTGGCCCGATGCTTGCCTCGATTCGAGCATCACTGGGAGCGGTAGGGCGCGATGCGGCACTACCCTGGGTATTGTCGGGCTATGGTGCGCTGTTGTTCTTTGGTCCCTCGACCAGCTTAATCCTGCCAATTTTCGCGGCGAAGATTCTGCATATCAACGAGTTTCAGATAGGATTACTCTTCTCGGCATCTGGCGCGGGTACGGTTATAGGTGCGTTGATTGTAGCTTCGCTCGGCGATTTTCAGCGTAAAGGTCTGTTGCTGCTTTTCTCGTTTCTGCTATGGGCGAGTGCGTTAGTTTTGTTCGCGCTTAGCCATACGCTCTGGCTCTCATTTGTGGCTCTACTGATTTTCGGCATCGCTCAGAATGGCGTAGGCGCGACCACAATTACACTGATGCAGACGCGTGTACCACCACAGATGCGTGGGCGTGTGATGAGTTTGAATACACTCTTTATCATGGGAGTGCGTCCATTGGGAGACTTTCCAGCGGGTGCGCTTATCGGCTTGATTGGCGGACCATTCACCGTCTTGATAAGCGCGGGAATTGTTGGTGCATATACGCTGTTTTTGCTCTTTTCACGTCCCGTGATACGCTCTCTGTAACGAGGCTAGTTTTCACAGCCCAAACCATACTTTTTGCAGAGTGTCGTATAGGACTCTTTTAAGCGATGGTCTTTCACCATCTGCGCGACGTTTGCTTGCAAGTCCATGCGTGCAGGATGATCTGTTCGAGCATCGAGCGCAAGAGCATGTACCCAGGCACCGAGGGCATCGGGGAAGCGTTTTTGCGCTTGATAGAGTAATCCCTGACGATGCAGCACGGCACGTTGTTCTGTTGGGATGTCGAGTTCAACGGCGATTGCGAAGGCGTCGGAGTAGTAGCGTTCTGCATCTTGGAAATGATTCATAACGCGTGCTACGTCGCCCAAGCCACGTAGGGCACGCCCTTGAATTTGTTTGGCTCCCTGCTCATGAGCAAGCATCTGTGCCTCTTCGTATTGCTCTTGTGCGTCGGGATACTCCCCTTCATCAAATGATAACGCGCCTAGTGAAGTGAGTACGTGAGCATGTTCTACGCGGTCGCCGAGAGCGGTAAAGATTGTTTCAGCTTTTGTGTAGTAGACATGAGCTTTTTCGAGGTCGGAACGATCCCGTATAATGTCGCCCATGATACGCAGTGCCCACGCTTCGCCGCGCTGAATGCCCTCCTCATGAAAGATGGAAATGGCTTCAGCACACAATTTTTCGGCATCATCCAGCTTGCCCTGCTTATTGGCGATGACGCTTTTGTCGGCAAGCACCCACGCCTGACTCGCCCGTAGGCCAAGTTCATTGAAAATGTGCAATGACTCGGCATAATCAGTTGATGCCTCGGCATATTTTGCCAGCACTTGATAAACAGTGCCGCGATCTCGCAAAACTGAGGCAATACCTTCTTTATTGTGCAAGGCATTGAAACTTGCAAGAGCAAGTTCAAAGTGCCCTAGCGCATCATAGTAGGCCGCATAACTCCGCCGAACCTCGCCTAAGACCATCTGCATCCATGCCTCGCCTTTCGCGTTGCCTTCCTCGCGGAAGAGCATCAACGCTTCCTGTGCGTAGAGCGTGGCCTGTGAGAAGTTGCCCTCTTCACGGCTCAGCATCGCAAGTTCGTATAACGCCCAGCCCGTTTCGTCGCGGTTCTGTTGCTCCTTGTGAAATTCCAGGCTACTACGCAAACATCCTTCGGCCTCTGCATAGCGACCCAACTGCCGTAGAATAGCACCGAGACAACATTGAATCTGTCCCTCCCCCGTCTTATCGGCAAGGCGAGAGGCATGGACGCTGACTCGTCTGAGCATCGCAAGTAGTTCATGAGCATGACCGCGCCCACCAAGTGCCCATGATGCACGAACAGCTATCTGCACCGCTTGCTCAAGGTCGTGCGGCTCAGCGGCACTTTCCAGGTGTTCTACAGCGGCTAACCACTCTTCATGACTCGGCTGAGGCAAATTGGCATAATAGGCGGCAACCAGACGATGCACACGGCGACGTTCTTCCAATGGCAGATGTGAAACCGCGAAGTGACGCACCTGAGGATGAATGGTGTAGACACGCCCGTCAAATTGTATGAATGAAGCCTGTACCAGTTCGTCGCGTGCGGCACGCCAATTAGACGCTAATTCGGAGGGACGAATCTCTTCCACAGCAACGGTTGCCACCTGTTGCCCATCCTGCTGACGAATAAGCCGTATCGCTTCTCCTGTACTGACCGATGTTTCTGGTGCAATCAGCATTACAATCTGCTCACGGCTAAATGGTAGTTTGAAGGCGGAAAGATATGCGAGCAAGAGCTGTGCAATAGGTGACAGGCGACGATATGAAACATCTAGCACAGCAAGAATACCAGCAAGCGGCGTGTTCCGTAGTTCATCGCGGATTTCTTCTAGCGAACGCGTTGCCGCTTCTGGTGCGAACATCTTTCCGTCAATCGAGCGTGCGGCTCCAAAGATAAGTTCTGCCCCCAATGGATAGCCAGCGAGGAGCGCAGATATTTCGTGCAGAATCGCTTGCTGCGCTGAGTCATCAAGATGAATATACTTATCGAGGCCGTTAGACTCAGCGAGATCGACGAATAACTTGAACAGGTCGGTATCGGTCATTTTGTCTACATGGTATTCATACCAGCGAGCATGTGCTCCGTTCACCACAATCATCGCTTCGGGATTGACGCGCGACGTGATCAAGACAACAACCTCTTGCGGGAAGGAACTGAGAAAGTGTAGCCATTGCTCTAGCTCGCTCTGCTCTTTCACCTCATCAAAGCGATCTATAAGAAAGAGGCAGGGCAGTTCACGACTGGCTAAAGAGCGCAGTGTGTTGAGTACAAGTCGCGCACGATGCATTAAGTCGGCGGTAGGACCCGATTTCAGCGGCACATGCAAATAGTGAAGTATTTCAATGAGGGCGTCGCCAAAGGATTTCCCGCCTTGTAACGAGACGCCAACAATACCCCCTGAGAACTTTTCACGATTGCGCCACACTGCTTCACAGGCGAGCGCACTCTTGCCAATACCGGCTGAACCCGTTATGGCTATATGATGAGTGCCAGGACGCAGTTTTAAGCGAGTTGCACTTGCGGGTATGCTTTTGTCTTGAATAGCCAGAGAAAGCAGTTCGCTGAGGTCTTGCAATTCTTGCTCACGTCCAACGTAGGAAGTTGGTACACCAAGATGCTCCAGAGGGTGAACATGCTCCTCTGACGTGTCTTCGTCGTCATTCACAAGCAGCGGAACGGGACCTTCTTTGCCCTCGACGACATGGCGATACAGCACGGGAATGAACCAACTTCTTTGATGCGTTGGCAATAGTGCCTGCCGTGCGCGTGAAAGTGCCTCTTCGAGCGTGCGACCATCGGCGACGGCCTCGTAGAAATGATACATAAACGTCGGGCTGATATCATCTTTCAACGAAAACGGCATGGCGACAACGGCTGGCACCTGCGCCATAACGAGAGCCGTTGCTAACGTGGCATCAACGGCGGTATCACGCTGACGATGCGACTGCACCTCCGTCACCTTGGCGGTTTCACAGGCCGAGAACACTGCGAGTCGTACATCGCTGCTGAGAAAGAGTTCGCGTAACGAACGCGTGTCAATGTAGCGATTGCAACCAAATTCGTTGCAGAAACAGAGATAGGTCTGCGGTTTGATACGTGCAAGCGATGCGCCACAATCGACACACTTACGTGCCGAGGCATCGTTGAGCTTCTCGCAGTCATTTTTTGTGCAAAGACGTCCGTATGCTCCATGTCCATCAAAATGCACAGCATAGCAGGGAATCGCGGTGTCGGTATCGTCAAGCGTACTCGCGCCACCATAGGAATTAAGGTAGCGCACCAACTCGTCAAACGTCGGTGGCTCTAACCTGTCTAACAATACCTGTTCATTATCAAGCAGAGGTGATAAGCCGTTTTGCAGTGCATTAAAACTGCGCTCCGTCTCTAATTCTGCATGGTCGCTAGGCGAGGAGCCGATGTACAGCACACGCATCGGCAGATGTACAGGAAGCTCGCATCCGAGCGGCATATCTGGCTGTAATAAGGCTCTGGTAAGCGTGAAGATGCCCGAAGCAAGCAAGAAATGATCGCCATTATGAAGCAGTTCCCAGGGGTAGCGTACAAATTCGTCACAATCTGGCTCAAAACAAAACGTTAGCGCAACGGTACCGCGTCGGCGTAACGTGCGCTGAATGACGCTTCGTAGCACGGACTGTACAGATTGTTCGGAGACTTCGTGATGCCCAACGCTTGTATCTTCCGTACCACAGAGAGCGGAAAAGAGGTGGCGACCGATGACACGTAACTCTGAATCGTCACTCCTCAAAGTGTTCAATTTTTTCTGTAAGGCATCAATTTGTTTACTTGAATATGGCGGGATAAAGCTGCCGATGACCGTGCGACCGGACCAACTTTCCCGTACCTGTACTTCGTATACATCTTCTCTGCGCTTGCGAAAGAGAAGAGTGAGTGTTTCTCCCATATTTACCAGCAGGACCCGCATTCTACGGTATGAGCAATACAACCGATTTTGATTTGATTATACACACTTCCATCAACGATAGTATAACATAATTCTTGAGATGCATGTTGCTCTGTTCAAAATGAGTCGCCTCCTACGGAGGCGAAGGGGGAAACTGGGGCACAGCCCCAG
>CAXUGH010000174.1:7564-11006 GCA_964250365.1 uncultured Ktedonobacteraceae bacterium | reverse complement strand
AGGAGATTGTGGATATTGTTGCAATTTTCAAACTCAGGCAAGGGCCGCCGCCCTTGCCTGAGTTTGAAAATTGCAACTTCCTTTCGTATGCTATAGTGTACTTGAAAATAAAAGTATGTAAAAGAAGGGAACAAGTGTATCATGATTCTCCATGTGGGAGAGCGCGTCTTCTGGGGCGCACCAGAGGTGATCTACCTCGAAGGAACAATCCACTTCTTAGATGAGGAGACGCAGACGGTTGTTGTGCATATTGATCGTGCGACGGAGTATTCCGCGCACCTCATCGACACCGATATTCCCTTTGCCGCCGATGGCGTTACGCCGCTTCAAACCGATAGTCCGCCAGGAACAACGACACAGCGTAGTATAGAGCGGCGTCCTCCACGTCTCATGAGCGATGACGAGAAGGTGCGTAGTGCCGCAGCCGTTGCCGTGCATCAACAATATGGCTATACTCTTCCTCAGGAGCAAGAGCAACAATTGATCGAGCAGGTGGCCCAAACGCTGAACAATGACCCTGCGTTACGCACACAGATAATTGCGTCGATGAATGCTATTTTGCAAAGAGAGTTTTTGTAGGGAAAATAAAGACTCTAGTGGGAAATTTGTTTGTGCTGTCTGGACAGCACAAACAAATTTCCCACTAGAGTCTTATTGTTATGTATTTCATAGACTTCTTCATACGTTCGGCATATAATGAAACACAAGAGGTATAATTTGAAGAAACCTAAAGTAGGGAAGGCATATTATGAACTGTGTACGTTGCAATGCTCCGCTAGAACCGAACGCACGTTTCTGCCGTAACTGCGGTCTCGTCGTCGCACCCTCTTCATCGCCCCAGGGACAAATCCGCTTATCCGCGCCACAGTCACAACCGCAATCGCTCCAAGACGCCCCAACAATAGTACCATCGTCGCAACCTGCATCACCCTACAATTCCGCCAACGTACTCCAAACACAGGGATATTCTCCACAGGGATATCCGTCACAAAATGCACAATATGCGGGAGCGAATATGCAAACGACACCACGTCGCCGTCGGAGTCGCGGCGGCTGTCTAGCGGGATGTTTAAGTACACTTATTCTTCTAGCTATTATTCTGGGAGGGCTATGGTTTTTTGTCCTGCGCCCCTATGCCCATGATATCGCTATCAAGCAGATGGATAACGCGATGAATGCAGCGGTAAATCAAATTCCATCATCTCAGGCGGCTGCTATACCACCAGGAACAACACTACCCGTACAACAGATTGTGTTAAACAATCTGCTGGTATTGAACATCGCCCCCTCTGACCCAGTACAGAACACAAATATGCAGATATCACCGAGCGGTGTACGACTTGACTTTAAGCTGTATGGGCAACCTTGCACCATTACGGGAGTTCCACAGGCACAGAACGGGAAGCTTGTTGCCACGAATGTCACCGTTTCGGGGATTGTCGGCCTCGTCGTCTCGGCAGACGACATTACCGCGCTACTCAATAGACATCTCGCAGACGCGCAGACGCGCCTCAACCACACTGTTACAGCGGTGCAGTTGAAGGATCAGGAGATGGACCTTACGCTGGGATAGCCGAGGATTTGCGCCTTCGTGCGGAACACAACACAAACACTCCTGGCATGACGAGTAGCAGCAACAGGTTTGCGTCCATTGTATTCGTTGCAGGTGCAGTCATACTCGTTACGTGATTGTTGGGGCTGATCGGGCAGATATCAGTAGAGTCCGTCCTTGGCGGGGCAGGAATACTAGTGAAGTCGTTAGCAACGTTTGGAACCAAGCCGTTGTTATCCTGACCCAGAGGCCAGTACACGAGGGCGGCACGTCCAATCACGTTCGCACGCGGAACACAGCCCCAGTCGCGCGAGTCTGAGCTACCATTGCGATTATCACCCAGCACGAAATAGTCGTTGGCTGGAATAACGCGGTTCGTGAATGAAGGAAATGGATTGCCTTGATTGCTGGGTCGTACATAGGGATCGGGAATAGTTACGCCATTCACAATCACGGTAGTATCTTTGATGGTGACGACATCGCCAGGAAGACCAATCACGCGCTTGACGTAATCTAACGAAGGGTTGGGCGGTGCGACAAACACAATCACGTCGCCACGAGCAGGAGGATGGAAAAGATAGGTCCATTTATCCACAAGAATAAGTTCTTGATCGTGCAAATTTGGCTCCATGCTGTGCCCATCGACATTGAAATTCTGCACTGCTAGCCGAATGATCAGAAACATGAGCACCGTTAAAACCAGTGTCTCAATTACCTCGCGTACTAACCGATAGCGTTTTTCAAAATCAAGTTCCGAACTCACTGCATGCCATTCCTATCATTTATAAGCGTATTACGTCGTCGTTTGCTATAAAGAGAGAATACCACGAAAACCCCTGGCATGGCTACTAAAAGCATCTCATTGACATCCAAACTATGACTATTGGATATGGGGACTGTCTGCGTCGGTACCTTTGCATACACGGACGAGACGTTGGGCAATAAACCGCTGTTATCCTGTCCTAGAGGCCAGTAAACAGCGGCGGCGCGTCCGATAATATTTTTTCTAGGCAAGAAGCCCCATGTGCGCGAGTCCGAACTGCCAGCACGATTGTCGCCCATGACGAAATAGTTGTTTAGCGGCACAACCTCTTTGACGATTGGGTTATCGCCAGGAGTGGCACCCATATTTGCTGGCTGCACATAATATTCTTTGAGCGTCACACCATTGACGGTCGGCACACCATTGTTAATCGTAATCACGTCGCCGGGTTCACCAATAATACGCTTCACATAATCCTGAGTTGGATTAGGAGGTGCGACAAACACAATCACATCACCACGCGCTGGCGCATGAAAAAGATACGTCCACTTATCGACGAGAATAAGCTCATTATTGTGCAAATTCGGCTCCATGCTGTGCCCATCGACATTGAAATTTTGTACCGCCGAATGAATCACCAGGAACATCAGGATTGTCAAAACGACGGTCTCGATGACTTCTCGCAACAGGCGATAGCGTTTCTCAAAGTTAAGCTCTGCATCCATTGGTTTTCCTCTTAGGGTGTGGTGATATAGGATGTAATAAATTAGACCCCTACAATCGTGCATAAAGATAGAATAATAGGAGCGCGGACGGGCACGACTATCTCTTTCATTGTAGAGAGTCTCTACAATTCTCTATCGTCTCTTTTAGAACTTTCATTTACCTTGTATACGTTGCGTGCCATCTTGTGTTGCGTCTCTTTTTTGCCTATGTCTTCATTTGCACTATACAACGAGAGCAACCAAAAAGCATTGGACTGAAGGGCAAAGAATGACTACCCGAAAGGGTAAAATACTTGAGTATTGCCACATCGGTAATAGGAAATATTACTTATGTCCACGTTGTTTCTATTAGAAGAAGACAAATCTAATTCGTGGCATTCAAAAATAATAACATTAGGCCGC
>CAXUGH010000174.1:0-7522 GCA_964250365.1 uncultured Ktedonobacteraceae bacterium | reverse complement strand
AGCGAAGATGATTGCATGCCACGAATTATCCTACCATTACCTCTTGACTACAAAGGGTTTATATAGTAGTGTTGTATGGAACGTTTGTTTGTATTTCCATATTTCTTCTTCTGTTTTATACAAATTTGCAACTGTTTGTGAGTCTCTTTTGTGTACGCTTAGAATGCGCGGGCAGAGAGTCGGCACAGAAATGGGGATGGACGGAACACATCTATGCCACAAGATAAAATTGTTATTCGTGGTGCCCGTGAGCACAATCTAAAAAATATTAATGTGACCATCCCGCGCGACAAGTTGGTGGTCATCACAGGTCTCTCTGGCTCTGGTAAGAGTAGCCTTGCCTTCGACACGATCTTTGCCGAGGGGCAACGTCGTTATGTCGAGTCGCTCTCGGCCTATGCCCGTCAATTTCTCGATAAGATGGAGAAGCCGGATGTTGACCATATCGACGGCCTCTCACCGGCAATCTCGATTGACCAGAAGGGCGCGACGCATAATCCTCGTTCGACCGTCGGTACCGTTACCGAGATTTATGACTACCTTCGTCTGCTCTACGCACGTATCGGACACCAGCATTGCCCACAATGTGGACGCGAGGTAAGCAAACAGACGATTCAGCAGATCGTTGATGCTGTGTTGAGCCTTGCCGATGGTACGCGTATTCTTCTGCTCGCGCCGCTTGTGCAGGGACGTAAGGGCGAATATAAAAACGTCTTTGACGATATGCGACGCTCTGGCTATGTGCGTATTCGCGTCGATGGCACAATCTACGATTTGAGCGATGAGATCGAACTGGACAAACAGAAGAAACATACCATCGAGGTCGTCGTTGACCGCCTCGTGATTCGCAAAAGCAAACGGGCTGAGAGCGAGAGCGAAGGAGTGCAGCTACAGCGCGTCGCCGAACGTCCAGCACTCTATGATGTCAATGCGGTCAAAGAGACGCATGTAGATGAAGATGGTGTGGAAGAGCCAGCGATAGAGACGATACTGCATGAAGATATCGACCCATCGTTGCGTCAACGTGTCGCCGACTCATTGGAGACGACGCTCAAGCTCGGCAGCGGCGTCGTACTGGTCTCTATCGTGGACGGCGAAGAGATACTCTTCTCGGAGCGTGCCGCCTGTGTCTATTGCGGTATCAGCTTACCTGAGATCGCGCCACGCACCTTCAGTTTCAACAGTCCACATGGTGCTTGCCCCACCTGTACCGGTTTGGGGACGCAACAGGAGATAGACCCCGAACTGATTGTGGCTCATCCCGAACTGAGCATCGCGGAGGGTGCCATCGCGCCATACGCAAAGGTTGTGAACAACAGTCAATGGCATGGTGCTATTCTTGAGGCAATGGCAGAACACTATTCCTTCGATCTCAATACTCAGTGGGGCGACCTGAGCGCGGACGTACAGAGAAAGATTCTCTACGGTGTCGAAGAAGCACTAAGCATTCGCTACACGCCACAGCATGGACGAACGCGTACTTATACAGTTCATTTCGAGGGTGTGATCGCCAACCTCGATAAGCGTTACAAAGAGACGACCAGCGAAGGAGTACGCGAAGAGATCGAGCAATATATGTCGATGCGTGTCTGTCCGACGTGTCATGGTGCCCGCCTCAAACCAGAGACACTCGCCGTCACTGTTGGCGGACGCAACATTGTGCAGGTGACGCAGCTCTCAATTACAAAAGCGCAACTCTTCTTTCAAGAGCTAGAGCAGGATCGACAGGAAACAGCATCACCATTGCCTATGAATGTTGTACAGAGCAATGGGCATGGTAAAAAGAAGAAAAATCCCAACACGCCCGAAATCAGTTCACATCTCAGTCTGCTCGGCGACCCACTGGCACGCATCGACAAAGAACCTTCGCTGGTATTGGGCACGCTGACTGAGCGCGAACGCTTTATCGCACGTCAAGTTCTCAAAGAGATTCATGCGCGTCTACAGTTCTTGCTCGACGTTGGCCTGGACTATCTCACATTGAATCGTGCCGCCATGAGTCTCTCCGGTGGTGAGGCGCAGCGTATTCGTCTGGCGACACAGATTGGGTCGGGTCTCATGGGCGTCCTCTATATCCTGGACGAGCCAAGCATTGGTCTGCACCAGCGCGATAATGAGCGACTCATCAAGACGCTTACACGCCTACGTAACCTCGGCAACACACTCTTAGTAGTCGAGCATGACGAGGACACGATGCGAGCCGCCGACTATATCATTGACATTGGACCGGGAGCAGGTGAGCATGGTGGTCATGTCGTCGCCGATGGGACGTATGAGGAGATTGTTGGCAATACAGAGTCGTTGACGGGTGACTATCTCTCGCATCGCAAACGTATCGAGATACGAGATGAGCGTCGTACAGGCAATGGCAAGTCGTTGATTGTGAAGGGCGCACGCGAGAATAACCTGAAGAATGTCACAGTCGAGATTCCGCTAGGTGAGTTCGTGGCGGTGACGGGCGTATCGGGTTCTGGTAAAAGCACGCTCATCACGGATATTCTGTATCGCAAGCTGTCGCACACCTTCTTCCGTTCTCACGAGAGAGCAGGGGCACATGACGCGATTGAAGGCATGGAGGCACTGGACAAAGTGATCGACATCGATCAGTCGCCAATTGGACGCACACCGCGCTCGAATCCGGCAACCTATACCAACGCATTCACTGCCATACGCGAGTTGTTCTCACAGGTCGCGGAGTCGCGCATTCGTGGCTATACATCAGGACGTTTCTCGTTCAATGTCAAGGGTGGTCGCTGTGAAGCCTGTAAGGGTGAAGGCATCGTCAAGATTGAGATGAACTTCCTACCCGACGTGTACGTTCCATGCGAGGTCTGTAAGGGCAAGCGTTACAACCGCGAAGCCTTAGAGATTCACTACAAGGGCAAGTCAATCGCCGACGTGCTGGACATGACGATTGAGGAGGCAACCGAGTTCTTCGCCAACGTGCCGAGTATCTACAACAAGATGAAGACGCTCAACGATGTCGGCCTCGGCTATATGCGCCTCGGTCAACCCGCGACGACGCTCTCTGGTGGTGAGGCACAGCGCGTCAAGCTGGCAACCGAGCTATCAAAACGTGCGACAGGACGTACTGTGTACATTCTCGACGAGCCAACAACGGGCTTGCACTTTGCTGATGTTGCCCGTCTACTTGAGGTGTTACAGCGTCTCGTGGACGCAGGCAACTCGTTGATTGTGATCGAACACAATCTCGACGTAATCAAGAGTGCCGACTGGCTGATCGACCTCGGCCCCGAAGGTGGCGACGCCGGTGGCACCATCGTCGCACAAGGCACACCCGAAGATGTCGCGGAAAACGAGCGATCTTACACTGGTCACTTCCTGAAACGCATGTTTATTGAGGAGGCCGCTCATAAAAATATGCGCGAGAAACATGTAGGGGTCTAATGTATCAGGCCCCCTACAGTCGTTTCTCACATATCAATTATGATATAAACTGATTGGTGTACATCGCATCCAGGTTCAAACTTTTGACCGTTTTGCCTGATGCATCCTGTACGCCACCTGTATTGAGAATGAATTCGGGGTAGCCATGCCACGCCGCTGCATCCTGTAAACCCCATTTGCGTCCGCTATCAGCATAACGCGGGCTGAGGAACTGCTGACTTGCGACAACTAAGCCCGTATCGGGAAACGTGCCTTTGGGTGCTACGTCTATCAAGTCCTGCGCCGACTCCTGTACGTGTGTGCGAGCATATTCATAGCCTCTTGTGGTCGCCGCCATAAAGCGACGCAACAGGTCTGGCTTCTGCTTCATTTCAGTTGGGCTAGTGATAATGTTCGGCGTGTAGTAATCGGCGACTCCATAGTCTATGATGGGGAAAACGTTAAGCTGTGTCCCTTGTCGCTCGGCTTGAATAACCTCCCAGCCCTCGAAGACCCATGCGAAGTCAACGCGCTTCGATTGTAGAGCCTGCATCGCATCCACATTCAACGTCACATTCTTAAACACACCTTTGCCGCCATTATGCTGAATAATCGCGCCCACAACCGCGCTTTCGTAGGTTGCGCCAAAACCGCCATAAATTTTGCCATCCAATTGACTTGGACGCGTAATGCCCGAACTCTTCAACGTCACCAGTGCCGAAGTATTGTGCTGTAGAATTGCCGCGATAGAGACAACGGGCTGATTGGCAGCAGCATCCGCGACGATGCTCTCCGTCGAACTGATACCGACATCGGCCTTACCACTACTCACCAGCGTATCAGGCGTCACATTGCTAGAATAGGGCAGCAATTGCAGGTCAATACCCTGCTGCTCGTACCAATGCTTTGCTTTTGCAACATAAATCCCTGTATGGTTCGTATTAGGAGTCCAGTCGAGGGCTAGCTTTATTGTGGTAAGCTTTTGTGGCCCCTTTGCGGTGGAAGTGTCACTACGTTGTTGCTGAATAAGAAACGCTCCAACGATCACAAGAATGAGCAGAATGGGCAAGCCGATACTCAAACCTAAACGAGTACGAGAGTTCATGAATAATTCCCTTTCCTTAGACAGATAAACCAGGGCGCCCGCAAAGGGAACGCCCCTCCCAATACGATGGTTCATCAGAGTACAGATTCGTCTATGGGAGGGGCGTTCCCCTTGCGGGCGCCCTTGCCTCCCTAGACCCTTCATGCCTACCGTTTCACAGTCGCGCCATAATACCAAGGCAAAGCGATACGTTCGATCAACGAGACAAAGCCGAATAATACGAGACTCAGTATCGCCGTTACGAGAATTGCGGCGAAGACGAGAATAACGGAGTGTGAGTTGAACGAGGTTTGCATGAATATTCCTAGACCTTGATAGGCTCCTACGTACTCCCCGAAGATTGCTCCTGTGACGCTATATGTCGCGGCGATACGCAAGCCGGAGAAGAATGAGGGCATCGCCCCTGGTAGGCGCACAAACCACAGAATTTGCCAGTGCGACGCCTTCATACTTCTCATCAATCGCAATATATCGGGATCGGTTCCTAATAGACCGTCGGCACAGGCAACTGCTATAGGAAAAAAGCAGTAGAGCGTGACGACAATCAGTTTTGGGCCGAGGTCGAAGCCAAACCAGATGAGTAGCAATGGCGCAAGCGCAATCATAGGAATGGTCTGCGATGTGACGAGTAGCGGGTAGATAGCGCGACGCATCGACGGCGAGACATCGAGCAGAACAGCAATTAGCACGCCTAGCACTGTTGCAAGCGCAAGTCCCAATACAGTCTCTAATAGCGTCTGCATGGTATGAACTGAAATAACATCCCAGTTATCTACCAATGCTTGCATAATCGCGGTCGGTGCAGGTAAGAGGTCTGTACTCACTTTGCCAGCACGTACAACCAGTTCCCAGAGAGCAAGCAGGGCAAAGGCCAGCACAAAGGCGGGACCGTAGCCTGCCACACCGCGCAAGCCAGCGTGTTTCATGAGGGTAGTAGGTCTTCTTGCGATCATAGTTGTTGCTCCTGCATAAGTTGCGCCAAAAGTTCTTGCTCTAGTAGTACTGCCGATTCGAGGGCGAGATGTTCCTGGCGACGTGGGCGTGGTAGGTCAACATCGACGACGCGCAATACATGAGCGGGACGCGCACTCAAGACGTAGATGCGATCCGATAACAACAAGGCTTCGCGTACATCATGCGTGACGAAGAGGACGCTTGCATGCAGCGACTGCCACAGGTCGAGCAGCCACATTTGCAGAGAAAGGCGTGTCAGGGCGTCGAGAGCACCAAACGGCTCGTCTAGCAAGAGAAATGAGGAATTGAAGAGAACGGTTCGCAATAGCGCGACACGTTGCCGCATGCCGCCCGAAAGCGTCGCTGGATAGTTCTGGGCAAAATCAGCTAAACCAAAGCGTTTGAGCAGTTCAAGCGCGTCTGCTTGTGCCTGTTTGCGCGGCACACCTCGCACATCCAGCCCCAGCATCACATTCTCCTCAACTGTGCGCCAGGGCAAGAGCAAAGGTTGTTGGGGCATATAACCGGATAAACCCGCACGTTCGCCGCTCGTCTTGCCATCAATAGCAACGGTGCCACTCGTCGGCTCATCCACACCTGCGACGATATTGAAGAGCGTACTCTTGCCACAGCCGCTCGGTCCAATCAGCGTCACAAACTCACCATGAGCAACCGTCAGGTCAATAGGTGCCAGCGCATCGACCGACTTACGCCCATTGCGAAACGTCTTTGTCACGCCCTCTACAAATAATTTGCGTGTCTCCATCCTGTCATCCCTCGTGTTACTATGCCTTAAAGCATACAAAAAGGCCGCAACCTGAATTGTAGAGAGGTTGCGGCCTGAACATTCTCGCACGCTGCGACTGTTTGAGTTGAGAGACCGTGACCGCTTCCCTACGCCAGTATTATCTGGATCAGGTTCATAGGGACCGTAGCACGTTTATACGCGCTCTCATCTCAGCCGAAAACAGCGCCCCTAGCGGAAAATCTATTTGTTTTGGAAAAGTGTTTCTTGTGTTATGCATAGTATACGAGATGAGTGGGGAGAATGCAAATAGCTTTGAAAAATCAGGGAATGACAGATGTTTCTGTCATTCCCTGATTTTTCCATGACCTTATACGTCCCTTGACAAAAACAAATTTTATATAGCATACTGTTATCGTATGATAACAGTACAAAGTGAGGAGGAAAAGTGCCGACAAGTTCGTCTAATGATACAACGTCTAATGATACAACCGAACATGAGACACGACGCTTGATTTTGCAAGCGGCTCATCGTCCGTTTATGGAGCACGGCTATCGCGCAGTATCTACGCGTCAGATTGCAGCCGCGTGCGGCATCACTCAGCCCGCGCTCTATCGTCACTTTGCAACGAAGCAGGAGTTGTATCTGGCGGTGCTCTTAGAGACGTTACAACAGACACAGACACGCATAGTACGGTTGGTTGAAAGACGTGAAAATGTCCTACATCGTCTACGTTTAGTTGCCCGTATGCTTCCCTCAACATGGAAGGATGCAGGGCAAATGTTTCATGACATTGAACACGAATTAGACGCTCAGGGGCGCAGTGCGATGTCCGAGGCATTTATGCAACTGATAGTCGAACCAATCGCATCTCTGTTTACCGAAGGCATAGCACAGGGCATTCTACGCGGTACAGAGCATGGAGGACTAGAGCCAACCGAGGCGGTCTTCGTTCTCTTTCGCCTGTTGAACGAACAACACGCTCCTGAAACACGCTCAAGCATTCAAAACACAGACCATATGCTCGATATCCTGCTTCACGGTATAGCACAGCCTCCAAATCCAGAAATTTAGCTCTTTTTTTTGTCATCGTGTTATCAAATGATAACATTGTTCTAATTTTGTAGAAAGGATACATATCTATGAACACGATGAAAGCCGTCCGCATTCACCAACAGGGTGGACCAGAAGTGTTACAGTACGAAGATGCTCCGCGCCCAGATATTGGAGCGGAAAAGGTGTTAGTGCGCGTTCACGCCGCTAGCATTAACCCTGCCGATTGGAAAACACGCGCTGGATTTCAGCCTGCACGTACCCCACTCGCCTTTCC
>CAXUGH010000173.1:6282-11030 GCA_964250365.1 uncultured Ktedonobacteraceae bacterium | reverse complement strand
ATCAATGATAGGAAACGGGATCGATGGGGACGAGGGTGTGATGAATCAGACCCGTACACCTTTCATCATGCCCTAATGGAATGTGGAGAGGACGTGGGTGTGATGAATCAGACCCGTACACCTTTCATCACATCCTGTGAGCAATAGACAATAATTCGGGCTTCGTTGCCCCACATTTTTATTGAGGAGAAATATTATGTCTCAATGGAATTTCTGGCGCAAGGCGGCAATTGTCGCTTTGATGTGTACTTTACTTGTTGGCGTAAGTCTGCTACTTCCACCGGCTCGCTCGTTACTGGCGGCGCAGGCTGCTAGTAGTAAGGTGGGCGTGTGGTTGACTACGGCTGATTTGCGGACGCATCTGGCTCAACAAAAAGATGTTCATTTTTCTACAGGTAAAGGCTCGGATGTCATTCAGATCAGCGTCAACGAGAATCAGCAATATCAGCAGATGGATGGCTTTGGAGCGTCTCTCACTGATGGTTCGGCGTGGCTCATGTACAATAAGATGAGCAAGAGCCAGCGCGACAAACTTCTGGAACAATTATTTAGTCCGACTAAGGGCATTGGCCTGAACTTTTTACGTCAGCCTATGGGTGCCTCAGACTTGACGACACCTACATCTGGTGAGTATTCGTATGACGATGTGCCGAAAGGCCAGACCGATCCGAATCTCACGCATTTCTCGATTGCTCATGATGAGGCGTATATCATCCCTCTACTCAAGCAGGCATTGCAGATCAATCCTGGACTCAAGATTATGGCGACGCCGTGGAGTCCTCCTGGTTGGATGAAATCAACTGATTCGATGGAAGGCGGGACACTCAATCCTGATGCGTATGCCCCCTATGCCAACTACTTTGTGAAGTTTATTCAGGCGTATGAGGCTCAGGGCATTCCCATTTACGCGGTGACGGTGCAAAACGAGCCGCTCTACGTGCCCGTTGGCTATCCCGGCATGTCATTTCCTGCCGATTCGGAGGCGAGTTTCATCGCAAACAATCTTGCACCAGTCTTTGCTGCAAACCACATTACGACGAAAATTCTTGGCTATGACCACAACTGGGATGCTCCTGCGTATCCTACGACGTTGCTCAGTGACGCGGGTGCGAACGCAGCTATGGCAGGAATAGCGTGGCACTGCTATGCAGGGGCACCGGAGGTTCAAACTCCGGTTCACAATGCCTATCCCAACAAGGATACGTATGAAACGGAGTGTTCTGGTGGGCAGTGGGAATTGAACAATGGCTTGCCCGGCACGACAAACCTGCTGATTGGCGCAACACGTAATTGGGCGAAAACTGTTGTGCGCTGGGGCTTGGCATTGGATCCCAACGGAGAGCCAAATCTCGGTACGGGCGCGGCTTGTACACAATGTCGCGGTATCGTCAGTATTGATCAAAGCACTGGTAAAGTGACTTATAACGGCGATTATTATGCATTGGGTCACGCCAGTAAATTCCTGCAAGCAGGAGCGTATCGCATTGACTCTAGTGCTGGCAGTAATCAGGTGTCGGATGTCGCCTTTAAGAATAGCGATGGCTCAAAAGTACTCGTGGTTTATAATGCGGCGACAAGTCAGCAGCGTTTCGACGTGCAGTGGGGCGGTCAAGAGTTCACCTATACTCTACCATCGGGTGCTATGGCAACCTTCAAATGGAGCGGACAGCAAACAGCAGGAGGTGGCTCTAATTTGGTGGCACTGGATCGCAGCAACTGGATCGCCTCGGCCTCGGCAACAGATACGTATGGAGATGTTCCGAGTAATGCGCTCGATGGTAACACGACCACGCGTTGGGCAAGTGGTGAGGCGCAATCTCCTGGTTTATGGTTCCAGGTGAACATGATTATACCGCGCAATATTAACGCTATCAGTATTGATGCGGAAACTAGCGGGGGTGACTATCCACATGCGTATCTGGTCTTTGTCTCGCTCGATGGTGTGAACTGGGGAGAGAGCATTGCCAGCGGCGATGATAACAGTCAGGGCACGGGGTCGTACTTGCGCGATAATCAACTTATCAATATCACGTTCCCGACGCAATTTGCTCGCTTTATTCGAGTTCTTGATACTGGTAGCGCGGCGAACTGGTGGTCACTCTACGAGTTCAATGTGTATAGTACGTCGGCCTCCAATACTCAGCCGCTTGACCGCACGGGTTGGAGTGCTACGGCCTCGGTCTCCAATACAGGTGAGCCGCCTTCCAACGCGCTGGATGGCGTGTTTGCGACGCGCTGGTCAACTGGACAACCGCAGAGTCCCGGCACGACTTTTCAGGTTGACATGGGCAAGACACAGAGCTTTAGTAGCGTTGCACTGGATGGCGGAGCCAGTGGAGGCGATTATCCGCGCGGCTATCAGGTGTTTGTGTCGCAAGATGGCACTACATGGGGGAACGCAATTGCCACTGGTCAAGGTAGCGGCGACTACACGGTGATTTCCTTCCCTCAACAGTCGGCACGTTATGTCAAAGTGGTGCTTACTGCGAGTTCAGGAAGTTGGTGGTCCATCGCCGAGTTCTATGCATTTGCTTGATAGAATGTGAGGAAATCAGAGTACACATTACCTTCATCATTCTCCGAATGATGAAGGTAATGTGTACTCTGATTTCCTCATATAAAATTTGGCACAACATGCTTTACAAAGTATTCGAGTGTCTCCTGATCGAGAAAGCGGAAGATGAAGTGCGAGACGCCGATATCAGAGAAACGCTGTATCTCTTGCGTCACCTCGTCGGCATTACCTGCGATAAAGTGTTTGGTGGGATTGCGCTGTACTTTAGCGGGATCGTCTGATACGCTGGCGGTGCCGAGATAGGTCAGCGTGATCTCGGAGGGGTCGCGCCCGATGTCTTTGCAGTGCTGCTTGAGAATGGAAAGTTTGCGTCCGTATTCTTCGACGGGACACGAGTTGAAGTTCCACCAATCGGCGTAACGTGCGACTGCTGCCAGCGTGCGCTTTTCGCCACCACCACCAATGAGGAGAGGAATTGTAGGCGACGGCTGCGGAATACAATAGGCATCGTACACGGAGTAGTGCTTGCCCTCAAATGCGACTGGTTGCGGTGCTGTCCACATAGCTCGCATTATCTGAGCGGCCTCCTCTAACTGCTCCATGCGTATTTTTGTCGGAGGGAAGGGGTAGTTATAGGAGCGATATTCGTCTTCCTTCCAACCTGCCCCAAGCCCTAGAATAACACGCCCCTGAGAAAGTGCCTGTAAAGTCGCCATCATCTTCGCCACCAGCGCAGGATTGCGATACGACTGTGAGAGGACGAGCGTACCCACCTTGAACTGTGGGTATTGCGCGGCGAGGTAGGTGAGCGTGGTGAGGCACTCGAAGGTGTCGATTGTCTCCCATTGCAGGTGGTCTTCAACCCAGAGCGAGGTGAAGCCTGCGGTCAAGGTGGAGATAGCTGTTGAGTTCGTGGCTATGAGGTCTTGCCACGAGGAGCCAGCCTCGTTCTTTTGTTTGAGCATGTAGCCAAATTCGACGCGTGCCATAATTCTTCTCTCTTACATCTAGCACTCGCCGCCGCTGGCGGCGACTGGAAAGGAGAGGGGGGGGGGCCGCCCCCCCCCCCCCCCCCGCCCACGCACACGAAAGCCCCAGACCCCAGTCAAGGGGTTGCACCCCTTGCATCCCCGCATTTATTAGAGCATAGGCCAGTCGTGGCCTGCGGCTTGATAGATGGCCTCGATGGTTGCCATGTTTTCTAACGTTTCGGAAAGGCGAAGCATTGGCTCTTGCTTGTTGAGGATGCAGTTGGCGAAATGCTCAACCTGTAGGCGGTATTGATCGACGCGCTCGAATGTTTGCTCGGTCATCTGCCCGTTTTTGACGACGAGGATTACCGCTTCGATGTCACGAGGAGTGAAGGGAACGGGAATAGTGAGCATTCCTGATTCGCCGATGATTTCTACCATCTGCCGCGTTGGGAGTTCAAAACTACAGTCGATCAGGCCAAAGCGTCCGTCGCCAAAGTCAAGCACGGCGTTGGTCGCCATATCAACACCGATTGGAGAGGTTGTATGCACACGCGCCGCTACTGTACGCGGTGCTTGACCATAGATCGCATGACATACGTTTACGGGGTAGCTTCCAACATCCATTAACGAACCGCCTGCTAGCTCTGGTTTGAGTCGAATATCATCGGGACGCGAGCGAATGTCAAAGGCGAAGGATGCACGTACTAGACGCACGGGTCCAATTGCGCCAGCGTTGACCTGCTCGATAGCCCACTGCGTCTGCGGGTGAAAGCGATACATGAACGCCTCCATGAGCAGTACGTTGTGAGCCTGCGCCGCGTCCATCATGGTCTTACCTTCTTGCGCGGTAACGGAAAATGGCTTTTCGCAGAGAACATGTTTGCCCGCTTCAATCGCTTTAATGGTCCACTCGGCATGCAAACCATTTGGCAGAGGAATGTATACTGCGTCGATATCGGGATCGTTGAGAATGTTTTCGTAGCCTTCGACGATGCGTACTTCGGGCGCGAACGAGTAGACCTGCGCCGCTCGCTCAGGGTTCCGTCCTCCTACCGCCACTAACTTTCCGTTTGAGGATGCTCTAATGGCGGGAGCGACCGCCTTTACACCAATATTCGCGGCACTCAAGATACCCCAACGAATGGGGCTGCTAGCTGAATCGGACTGCATACGTTTATTTTCCTCTCGATTAGATTAGTAAAGAAGCCAGGGCGGGCGGGGGGCGGCGGCCCCGCCCCCCCACCCCCCCCACACCCCTA